>CANRII010000038.1 GCA_947630685.1 uncultured Ruminiclostridium sp.
CAGCCGCGACGTATCTGTGCTGCGCGGGCTGCGCCGGAGGAGAGCTGGTGCTCAGCGGAGTGAACGCGGCGCACCTCGGCTCGGTGATACCGCTTATGCAAAGCATGGGGTGCAGGATATACACTTTCGGTCGGGACAGCATATATATAAACGTCCGCGGCAGGCTGAAAGCTCCGCTTACCGTAAGAACTATGCCGTATCCCGGTTTTCCCACCGACGCGCAGGCGCTTTTGATGTCGGTGTGCGCAGTCGCAGATGGCACGACGGTATTTGTAGAGAACATATTTGAAAACCGCTACCGCCATGTCAGCGAGCTTATGAGAATGGGCTGCTGCATAAAGGTAGAGGGTAAGGTCGCGGTGGTGCAGGGAGTAAAACGTTTATCCGGCGCCGAGCTGGTAGCTACCGACTTAAGAGGCGGAGCCGCGTTAGTTGCGGCGGCGCTCGGAGCGGAGGGCGTTTCTCAAATAAGCGAGATACACCATATCGACCGCGGCTATGAGAACATAGAACATTCTTTGCGCAGCGTAGGCGCGGATATAAAAAGGAAATAGGAAGTAAAAGAGGTGAGGGAAATGCCGAGAGAGGGCAGAGATAAAAACGATCTGTGGGTGGAGATGCCTCCGTCCGGCAAAGCGCGCGCGGCAAAACCGACCGTAAAAGCTCAGCCTGAGCCCGCCGATACCCCCACATCGCAAAACGACAAAAAGCCGAAAAAGTCCGAAAAAGCTAAGCCCAAAGATAATCGCAAAAAGGAAAAAGCTCCTAAAGAAAAACAGGCAAAGAAGCCCAAGGAAAAGCAGACAAAGGAAAATAAAAAGGACGATTTTTCCTTTGATATAGCCAAGCCTATAGACATACAGAAAAACGCGCTCAAAAACAAGGGCAGAGCTAAGGATAAAGATGGCGAAAAAAAGCCCGCTCACCGCAAGAAGCTGTCCAGCTATCTGTTTTACTATGTGATATTCGCGGTAGTGGCGGTAACGGTAATATGCGTATTATCCACCACCGTGCTGTTTAATATCGGTCAGATCGACGTCGTCGGTGAAACGCAGTACAGCGCCGACGATGTGATCGCGCTGAGCGGCGCCGAAACGGGGCAGAACCTCATAACGCTGGACGCCGCGGCTATGGAAAGAAAGCTGATAAAGCAGCTGCCGTATGTGGATTCGGTAAAGGTAAATAAAAAGTTGCCGTCAACGCTTGAGATAGAGCTTGCACCGGCCGAACCTGCGGCAAACGTCAAGAAAAACAACATGTACTACCTCGTATCTAAAAACGGCAGGATAATGGATACCACTCTGACTAAGCCCGACCCGAAATATATTACCGTATTGGGCTTTGATCCGGAATACGCGTCGGAGGGCGACAGCCTTACCGTCACCGACGAGGGCAACCGAAATATGCTCGCCAAATTGCTTAAATGCGTCAAGACCTTTTCCGGTAACGACGACAGCGGCGATAATTCCTCCGCCGGAAAATACGACACTATGTTCTCGCTGATAGCCGATTGCGAGGCGGCGGGGATAAAGGATAAGATAAAAGAGATAGATATTTCAAATATATACAGGATAACGCTGAATTATGACGATCGGCTGACGCTGGATATAGGAGAATATTACGAAGCGGAATTTAAGCTCACCGTTGCGAAAAAGCTGATAGACTCCGGCGAATTTGACGGGGAAAGGGGCAGACTGCTGCTAAGTCAGCTGGTAAGCTCGTCCGACGAGATGAAGTTCACATTTACTCCCGAGCCCGGCGGAGAAAATAACAACAGCTCTTCTTCGGGAAGCAGCGGTCAGAGCTCTCCTGTTGTGGGAGATTCAACGGCTGTCCCCGAATAAGAGGACAGGCTGTCGTCTTGTTGAAAAATACAATATATTGTGATGATTTTTTTGAAAAATTCAACCTGTGCGGCAAAATGTTGATATTTTTTCCGGAAAACACTTGCAATTGACAGAGGAATCTGTTAGAATATTAATATACGCATATCAGCGGGAAACACGGAGGTACTGCAAATGAACTTTGAAGTGGACGAAGATCAGTTCGAGTGTGACGTTAAGATAAAGGTAATAGGCGTTGGCGGAGGCGGCGGCAACGCAGTAGACAATATGGTGAAAAGCGGTGTGGATAACGTTGATTTCGCCGTTATCAATACCGACGCCGCTGCATTGCGCAGTAAGGATCAAGACCTTATGGACTGCGTGCAGATAGGCGTTAAGACCACCCACGGACGCGGAGCAGGCGGCAAGCCGGAGGTAGCGGCAGCCTCAGCGGAGGAAAATAAGAACGCCATAGCAGAGGTAGTCGAGGGCAGCTCAATGGTATTCATCTGCGCGGGAATGGGCGGCGGCACCGGTACCGGCGCGGCTCCAAAGGTAGCGGAGATAGCAAAGGAAAACGGCATACTGACCGTCGGCGTCGTTACCAAGCCGTTTGATTTTGAGCGCCAGTATAAAATGAACCTTGCTATGCAGGGTATCGCGGAGCTTAGAAAATACGTCGATTCGCTTATAATCATACCGAATCAGAAGCTGCTGACGCTCAATGAAAAGAACCTCACCATGAAAAAGGCCTATGAAATGGTCGACGACGTAATGTACAAGGCCGTAAAGAGCATTTCCGACATAGTAAACCATTACGGCATGCTGAACATAGATTTCGAGGACGTTAAGGCAACTCTCGAGGGCTCGGGCGACGCTCATATGGCGATAGGCCACGGCAGCGGCGACAACCGCGCGGAAGAAGCGGTGCAGCAGATAGTGGAAAGCCCGCTGCTCGAAACTTCTATCAAGAACGCGGGCAAGCTGTTGGTAAATCTCGTTATCTCGGAGGATACCCCGCTTGACGACGTGAACAAGGTAATGGATCTGCTTACTGCCGCTGCGGTAGAAAACGTGCAGGTCATCCACGGCGTGGATATCTCCAGCGAGCTTAAGGACGAAATGGAGATAACCGTTATAGCTACTTCGTTTGTAAACAATACGGACAAACCCTTAGCGGCACCGACGGAGCCGGCTCAGAAAAAAGAAGGCTCTGAAGAGGCGCAGCCCGCTCAAGCAAGCGAAAAACCCGCGCAGGAGGTTTCCGCTGCGGAAAGCATGATGTTCCCGTCCGACCAGGACGATGAGGACGATCCTTTCGGAGAGCTGAGAGCGCTTTTGGATCACCGCGACAGAGAACAATAAACAGTAGCTTTGGCAAAAATGCCGAAAATCAGAGAAACACGCACAGATAAAAAAGAGCCGCAATAAACGTACAAATGTGCGCTAAGCGGCTCTTGACGCATTAATGAAAATACGGTTTCCGTTTGTTTTTGAAAGGATCCTGTGAATGGAAAAATTAATAAGCATTTTAACAAATAAATGGCTGCGGCTCGGCGTATCGGTACTGTCTGTTCTTTATCCGATAATGATAGTTTTCACCGCGTGGATATATACCGCGTATTATATCGAGCCGGTGAACGAGGCGGCCTTTTATGTGCTTTATATTTTCATAAACGTTATTTTCGGCGGCATTATGTTTTTTACAAGAAAACAAATGCCGACGGTGCTTTGCGCTATGATAACGCCGCTGCTGGCGTTTTTTCTGATGCTGCTGACCTTCGGCAACTGGATAATAATTATACCTCCGGTAGCGGTATGCGTGCTGATGTTCTTTTTAAGCGGCGCGGGAGAAACGGCGAAGATGATAATAGGCACTATGTACCTTGTGCTGTACGTGGTAGGAACGCTGGTATTCCTGACATTATCCCAGTTAGTCGGCGATTTTTCCATCACCTCGGTGGATCTGTCGCAGCGCAGCACGACCTATAATTATTCGCCGAATAAAGAATACCGCATAGTCACCTATGTGGAAAGCGCCGACGACGAGCGCAGGACGGTGACATTCCGTTTAGAGCGCGCGAGCGAGGATATCAGCCTGCCTTTCATCAATTGCCGGCGGGTACTGGGCAGCATACATCTGATAACCTCGGCATATAATAATCCTGCGAAGTTAGCCTGGGTAGGTCAGGATACGCTGCTTATAGACGGCAGACAAAAGGAGTTTGAATTCAGCGACACCGCATTGTGGGATGTTATTTTCAGAAACGACAGCTGATAAAACCGCCGAAATAATACAAAGGAGAGCAAGTAAGCTACTATGGGTCCAGCAAGAACCGCCGTGATGTTCTCGGCCGACAGTAAGGAAACATATACGCTGCATTATCCCGAAAACCTTTTGGGATTTTGCAGGTATGATTTTACAAAATTCAAAAACCGCTGTCTTGAGCTATGCGAGCAATGCGAGGACGCGGGCAGGTATTATCCCGATAAGGCGAAAAGCATAGCGGACAGCATATCCGGCTGTCATTGCTTTTATGCTAACAACCGGGATATTTTCGGCGATATCGCGTTGGATTTTATGATATTCTGCCTTTGCGGCAACAGCAATATAAGCTACGAGGAAATGCGCAGGGAGCTTGCGCATTTTGAAAACGATTTTGAAAAGGTGATGTACGCCCGATTGTCCGAATACCGTTTCGGCAAGGGGGTAAACGGGTGGGAATTGCTTTCTTTGGCGCAGGAATACGCCCGCAAAAAGCTCGGATTTATCTGTTCGGGATTTGCAAGCGCCGAGGAGATCGACGCGCGCAGAAATTATTTCGACAGCGTTTTTGCCGCGGCTGCCTCCGACTCGGAGCATTATCCCGATGAATTTGCCTCGGTTCGCTTTTCTAGAATGGGAAGGCTCGGCGTAAAAGACGGCGAGGGCGATCCGCGCAAAAGGCCGGATCCCAAATTCGACGCTGCCGCGATGGATATTTTCCGTAGGATAGCCGACGATAAAAGACTTGAAAACGCTCCCAAAAAGGGAATGAAAGCGGTGTACCCGAAAGCGATATACTGCCCGGAAAGCCTTTTCGCCGCGATAGACCTTGAGCTTGACTTGTTGGCGGACAGCGGCATGCTGCTTCGCCGCTGCACCGGCTGCGGGAAATTTTATCTTTACGGCGGCGGGGAGGAACGCTGCAAGCATTGCGGTATAAAGCCGGGCGCGGCGGACAACGACCCGGTAATAAAAAAACTGGCGCGTACCTTTGCTAAGGTACAGCGGCAGGTCGGGAAAAACGTCACCGAGCAGGAATTTCTCAAATGGCGCGAGGTCTACGACAATATGTTAGCGGGAGCGGAACAGGGCATCGCAAATCCGCACGAGTTGGCGGCGTTTCGTTTCATGTCCGACCGATTGTGTGATAAAGACGGAAATTCTCATTGATACATAAAAATTTTAAGCGGCATGACCGGCTGTCCGGTTGTGCCGCTATTCATGTCCGAAGCATATTATAAATTAGGCCCTCGCATGTATGCCGAGGACTGAAAATACGGTCGGTCGGCGCGGTGGCATTGCCCTAAGAACAGCCGCGCAAAAAAAGGCACGGCCGAATATGCTCCCCTAAAGCAGCCGCTTTGGGGGAGTTGATCATTTTAATATCCTGCCGCCGTTTCTTATCAGCGTTTCGGTTATCTTATCAAGCCGGTCGGCGGGACAACTCACGTTCAGTACGGCCGAGCGCCGACGGGCGATATCGTCCGCCGAAAGATTTTCCGGAAAAGTCGGCACAAAAAGCTCGGTATAAATGTTCGTACCGGATACCGACTGCGGTATCACTCCGCCGTTATATATCCCCGACGCGTCCGGCAGCCGCTGTAATTCACATCTTGCGCCGACGTCCAGCGCGCTTACGGCAGATGCGGCATATTCCGCCGAGTCGGCGTTTTCAAATCTTGCTTTTACTGTTTTTCTCACTTTTGCGACTCTCTCCTTTCAAGTTTTGTGCGTTTTTGCGAAGCAAAATTGCCGACTGTATTCGGCAAAGCACAAAACGCAAAGTCTTAAAAATTTATTTTTAAGACTTACCCCTCCCGATGATATTTTCCCCGATTTATCCGAAAATAAACGGAGGTATTTTTTATTGCAATATCATTGAAAATCACGGGAAAATGTGGTATACTATTGTTAAGTTCAAACAGGACACAAAATTTCTTGCAAAGGAGGCGGCCGATACGGATATCAGAGTAGGCGACGTGCTTAAAATGAAGAAAGAACACCCCTGCGGTTCCAAAGAAATGCAGGTGCTGAGAATAGGTGCGGATTTCAAGCTGAGATGTCTTGGCTGCGGGCATGAATTTATGACGGCGCGCAGCAGATGCGAAAAGAAAGTAAAGGCCGTTATCCGCAAGGACGAGGACGAGCTTTAGCTGCGGTCTTGAATTCTTAAAAACGAAAGGAGAATATCATGACCGAAAAGCTGGAAATGACCGAGCGCCGCTATGAGGAGATAAGCGAAAAGCTGTCCGATACCGCCGTAATAAACGATCAGGAAAGTTATAAGGCGTTGATGAAGGAATATAAAAGCCTTGCGCCGATAATAGAAAAATACCGCCTTTATAAAAAGGCTAAAGCCGATCTTGAGGAGGCTCAGCGTCTGCTGGACGAGGGAGTTCAGGACAGCGAGTTTCGCGAGATGGTGCAGCAGGAATACGAGGAAAACAAGCGGCTTACCGAGGAATATACCGGTGAGCTCAAACTGCTTTTGCTGCCTAAAGACCCGGACGATGACCGCAACGTTATCGTTGAGATACGCGGCGGTACCGGCGGAGAGGAGGCGGCGCTGTTCGCAAGCTCGATGTTTCGCATGTACAGTATGTACGCTCAGCTCAAAGGCTGGAAAACCGAGGTTATAGGCGCTAATCCCACCGAGCTTGGCGGTTATAAGGAAATAAGCTTTCGCGTAGAGGGCGAAAGCGCATACGCAAAATTAAAATACGAGAGCGGCGTACACCGCGTTCAGCGAGTGCCGGAAACCGAGTCGCAGGGCAGGATACACACCTCCGCCGTTACCGTGGCGGTACTTCCGGAGGCGGAAGAGGTAGACGTGCAGATAAATCCCGCCGATCTGGAATATCAGACCTACCGTTCCAGCGGGGCGGGCGGTCAGCATATCAACAAGACCGAATCCGCTATCAGGATAATACACAAGCCCACCGGCGTGGTGGTGGAGTGTCAGGAGGAGCGCAGCCAGTATAAAAATAAAGACAAGGCTATGAAAATGCTTTATACTAAGCTGTATCAGGCAAAGCTGGAGGAGCGCAACAGCCGCATAGCCGAGCAGCGGCGTATACAGGTCGGCAGCGGCGACCGCTCCGAAAGGATACGCACCTATAATTTCCCCCAGAGCAGAGTCACCGATCACAGGATAGGACTGACGCTTTACAAGCTGGAGGCGTTCATGAACGGCGACTGCGACGAGATATTCGACGCGCTGGCGGTCGCGGATAACGCCGCAAAGCTCGCGGCAAGCGAGGATGTAACTGATGGAAACTAAGATTTTAGCCGCCGACCTTGATTCTCTTAAAGAAGCGGCAAGACTGATAAAATCGGGCGATATCGTCGCTATGCCCACCGAAACGGTGTACGGCTTGGCCGCGAGCGCATACGATACCAACGCCTGCGCAAAGGTCTTTAAGGCAAAGGGCAGACCGCAGGACAACCCGCTTATAATACACATCTGCGATATAGATATGCTGTACGATTCGGTGGAGGAAGTGCCGCCGTTAGCGCTTACACTGGCGGAAAAATTCTGGCCGGGACCGCTTACCATGATATTTAAGAAAAAAGACGTTATCCCTTACGCGGTAAGCGGCGGACTGGACACCGTCGCTGTGAGAATGCCGGACAGCAAGGCGGCGCTGGAGCTTATCAGACTTTGCAAAGTTCCGCTGGCGGCTCCCTCCGCAAACCGTTCCGGCAGCCCGAGCCCCACCTGCGCAAAGCACGTTTACGATGACTTAAACGGCAGGATACCGCTGATAATAGACGGGGGCGAGTGTATAACCGGTATAGAAAGCACCGTGCTGTGCTTTACCGACGAGGGAAAAAACATACATATACTGCGCCCCGGCGCGGTGACCGCCGAAATGCTGGGTGAATACGCTTCGGTGACGCTGGACGGCGCGGTATTCCAAAAGCCGGCGGATAACGCTAAGGTGTTGTCGCCTGGAATGAAATACAAGCATTATTCTCCCAAAGCGGAAATAATAATAATAGAAAGCGATAATGAGGAAAAGCTGGCGGAATATCTTAATTCCCATATCGAAAGCGGCGCTTATGCGGTGCTGTACGGAAATGAAAAAAACGTGCTTATGCCGAGGATAGATTACGGCAATACCGCCGAGGAAAAGGCGCATAATTTGTTTTCCGCACTAAGAAAGACCGACGAGCTGGGCGCTGTCAGGGCGTATGTGCGCTCTCCCGAAAAGGACGGGATAGGCACGGCGGTGTATAACCGGCTTCTCAGAGCGGCGGCGTTCAGAGTGATAAAGATTTAAGTAAAGGATGAGGCTTTGAAGATAATAGGACTTACCGGAATGTCCGGCGCGGGAAAAACTACCGTCTGTGAGGAGTTTTCGCGCGCGGGGTTTGAGATAATAGACTGCGATAAATTAGCAAGAACGCTTACCGAAAAGGGCAGTCCCGCTTTGGAAATGATAGCGCGGCAATTCGGAAACGAATATATCCTGCCGGACGGAACGCTTCATCGCAAGGCGCTGGGAAAGCTGGTTTTCTCGGATAAAGCGAGCCTTGACAAGCTGAACGGGATAATGTACCCGTATATCACTTATGAAGTGATAAGCAGGATAAATAAAAGCCGTTTTGAATATATCCTATTAGACGCGCCGACGTTGTTTGAAAGCGGGATAGACTATATATGCGGCGGCACGGTATGCGTGGTATGCGATACCGATAACGCGGTACAAAGGATAATGAAGCGGGACGGTCTGGATAAAAAATCTGCGCTGGACAGATTATCCTCGCAGCATGACGAAAATTATTACCGTGAAAGGTGCGATCATGTGATAGAAAACAACGCGGACATAGCGGCGCTTAAAAACTCGGCATACGATACGGCTATGAGTATAAGGGCAAAAGCATGAGAGGATATACGTCACGCAAAAAACACCGGACAGCGCTTAAGGCGATAATTGTGATCATCGTCGTTTTGCTGCTTGCCGCGGGAGCGTTATTCGGCGCTGACAAAGTGCTTCACGCGATGTACCCGATCAAATATTCCGACTATGTAAAGCACTATTCCGCTAAGTATGGTCTGGACGAGTATATGGTGTACGCTTTCATAAAGACCGAGAGCGGCTTTGACCCGTCGGCACAGTCCGAGGTGGGCGCGCGCGGACTTATGCAGATAATGCCGGACACCTTCGAGTGGATACGCTACCGCCTTGACGAGGAGGACAGCGGTATAGATTTCGACAGCATGTACAGCGAAAAGGACAACATACGTTACGGCTGTTATCTGCTCGGTTATCTCAACGAGGAATTCGGCGGCGGCCTTACCGAAACGGCGGCGGCTTATCATGCCGGTATAGGCAGGGTGGCGGACTGGATCTCGGATCCGGAATATGCACAGGACGGCAGGCTTATCAGCATACCGTCGTCCGATACCGCGCATTATGCGGATAAGATAAATAACGCGTACAAGATGTATTGCGGATTATATAGGAAATAAACGGCTGAAAGGAGTTTAATCATGGCAGAAAAGAAAGAAAAGAAAACAAAGGGGCAGGAGCTTAAGGACAAGCTGTTTTATAAGCAGCAGCACGCCACGCTTGTAATGAGCGCGGCAGAGCAGAAAAAGGCCGACAGCTACTGCGAGGATTACAAGAAGTTTCTTGATACCGCCAAGACCGAGCGCGAGGCGGCAAACGAAACGGTAAGGCTTGCACAGGCGGCGGGCTTTGAGCCGTTCGACAAAAGTAAAAAGTATTCCGCAGGGGATAAGGTGTACAGGCTCAACCGCAAAAAGGCGGTGATACTCGCGGTGATAGGAAAACAGCCCATAGAAAACGGCGTAAATCTTACCGCGGCGCATATCGATTCCCCAAGGCTGGATCTTAAGCAAAACCCGCTTTACGAGTCGGGCGAGCTGGGCTACTTCAAGACCCACTATTACGGCGGTATAAAGAAATATCAATGGCCTACCGTGCCGCTTTCATTGCACGGAGTCATTGTAAAGTCGGACTGTACGGAGGTCACCGTCAGCATAGGCGAGGGGGAAAACGACCCAATATTTATAGTTACCGACCTTTTGCCTCATCTTGCGGACGAGCAGTATAAAAGACCAGCCTCAAAGCTGATAACCGGAGAAGAGCTTAATATACTGATAGGCTCGCGTCCGTTTAAGGAGGACGATTGCAGCGAAGCGGTAAAGCTCAATCTTATGAATATATTGTTTGAAAAATACGGGATAGTGGAAAAGGACTTCTTAAGCGCCGAGCTGGAATGCGTACCGGCTTTCAAGGCTAAGGATATAGGCTTTGACCGCAGCATGATAGGCGCTTACGGACAGGACGACAGAGTGTGCGCTTATACCGCGTTTTCAGCATTGCTTGACATGAAAGAGATACCGGAGAAAACGGCGGTATGCGTACTGACCGACAAAGAGGAGACCGGCAGCGACGGAAACACCGGACTGCGCAGCTCTTACCTTAAATATTTCCTTGCAGACCTCGGCGAGGCGCTCGGAAAGGTAAGCGGCAGGGACGTTATGAGCATGTCGCGCTGCTTATCGGCGGACGTAAACGCGGGATTTGACCCCACCTTCCCCGACGTACTGGAAAAGAAAAACTGCTCTTACCTCAATAAGGGCATAGTAGTTACCAAATTCACCGGAGCAAGAGGAAAATCCGGCACCAGCGACGCTAACGCCGAGTATGTGGGATACGTTCACTCCCTCTTTGACAAAAACAAGATAGTATGGCAGACCGGCGAGCTCGGCAAGGTGGATCTAGGCGGCGGCGGAACGGTAGCCGCATATATCGCTAACCTTAATATAGATACGATAGACGTGGGCGTTCCGGTGCTGTCTATGCACGCGCCGTACGAGGTCACCGCTAAAAACGACGTGTATATGGCGTACAAGGCGTTTTCGGCATTCTATAAGGCTGAATAATAAAATACCGCCTTGAATATCATTTATAAGTGATATTCAAGGGGGCGTCGGTATAAAAGCGGAAACTAAAAAACGTATACGCCGCAAGCTGGGGATAAAGCTGATAGGGCTTGCTTTTATCCTGATGAGCGCTGCGCTGGTACTGCATACCATGATATTGCCGAACCTTATCCTGGTGTGCGAATATAACACAAAGTCGGTAATAATAGGAATGATAGACAGGGCGGTAAACGACGAGCTGACAGCGCTTGACGAGGCGGCTGATTACGGCGCGCTGGTGAAAATGACCTATTCCGACGACGGGAGGATAACCTCCGTGCAGAGCAACACCGCCGCTATAAACCGCGTGCGCTCCGCCATACTTGACGAGGTGAACGACAGGCTGTTTTCCGGCGAGCTTATCACGGCGCAATTGTCCGCCGGAACGCTCAGCGGTATATCGGCGTTTTACGGCGCGGGCGGCAACGTCGAAATGGTGATAGAGCCTACCGGGTACGCCGACGCCGTGTTTATAAGCGAATTTTCCTCCGCCGGAATAAATCAGACGCTGCATAGGATAATCATGCGCGCTACGGTAGAAGCCGCCGCGTTTATCCCGTTATATTCGGTGGAAACGACGGTATCCGGCGATTTTTTGATAGCGGAAACGGTGATAGTCGGCGAGATACCCGAAAGCTACACCCATATAATCTCGGTGGGCGGCGACCCGGTGGAGGATCTGTATAATTATCAATGACGGATGGTAAAGCAATGGATAAAGAATTGATAAGAGAAGAATACGAACGCCTTTGTAAAACGGCGGAGCAGCACAATTTCAATTATTATGTGTTGGACGACCCTACCATAGAGGACAGCGAATACGACGCGCTCATGCGCAGGATAAAGCAGATAGAGGCGGAATATCCGGAGCTTGTCAGTCCCGATTCCCCTACACAGCATGTGGGCGGCTATGCGCTCAATACCTTTCAAAAGGTATCTCACGCGGTGCAGATGGGCAGCCTTCAGGATGTGTTCAGCTATGAGGAATTGTACGACTTTGACCGCAGGGTAAAAGCGGAGGACGGCAATGCGGTATACTGCGTAGAGCCTAAGATAGACGGGCTTTCGGTATCACTCGAATACACCGACGGAAAGCTGACCCGCGGCAGTACGCGCGGCGACGGCTTTGTCGGCGAGGACATCACCAAAAACCTTATGACGATAAGCAGCATACCGAGAACATTACCGGAGGCGCTGCCGTTTTTAGAGGTGCGCGGCGAGGTGTATATGCCCAGAGCCAGCTTTGAAAAACTGGTAAAAAGCCAGATGGAAAACGACGAGCAGCCCGCGAAAAATCCCCGCAACGCCGCGGCAGGCTCGCTGAGGCAAAAGGACAGCAGAGTTACCGCGTCGAGAGGTCTTGATATCTTCGTTTTCAATATCCAGCAGATAGAGGGTAAAACTCTTACCGGACATAAGGAAAGCCTTGACTGGTTAAAAAGCTTAGGCTTTCATGTGATAGAGGATTACCGGACGTTTTCCGATATAGACAGCGCGGTAGAGCGGATAAAGCAGATAGGGGGAAACCGTCTGCAATACGATTATGACATCGACGGCGCGGTGATAAAGGTGGACAGCTTTTCTTTGCGCGAGCGGCTGGGCGCGACCGCCAAAGTGCCTAAATGGGCGGCGGCGTTCAAGTATCCCCCGGAGGAAAAGGAAACTACCCTTTTGGATATCGAGATAAACGTAGGCAGGACAGGCGCGCTTACGCCGGTAGCCGTGTTCGAGCCGGTATGGCTGGCGGGAACTACCGTGTCGCGCGCGGTGCTGCATAATCAGGATATAATCGACGCGAGGGATATCCGCATAGGCGACCGAATAGCGGTGCGAAAGGCTGGCGAGATAATACCGGAGGTAGTGCGCTCTGTTTCGCACGCGGAAAATTCCCGGCCGTACAAAATACCGCATATCTGCCCGGTATGCGGCTCAAAAGCGGAAAGAGACGAGGACGAGGCGGTGATACGCTGCCTTAATATCGACTGCCCCGCGCAGTTGCTTAAAAATATCGAACACTTCGCTTCCCGTCCCGCGATGAATATAGACGGACTGGGAGAGGCGGTGGTAAAGCAGCTCAGCGACGAAAAGCTGATAAGCACCGTCGCGGATTTATATACTTTAGATTTGCAGAGCTTGGAGCAATTGCCGCGCTTCGGTAAAAAATCGGCGGCAAATCTGCTGGAGTCTATCGAGCGTTCTAAAAGCAATTCTCCCGACCGGCTGCTGTTCGCTTTGGGAATACGCGGGATAGGACAGCGCAGCGCGGCGGAGCTGCTAAAGCACTTCGGCAGCATAGAAAGCCTGTCGCAGGCAGAGCAGGAGGAGATAGCGGGACTGGACGGCTTTGGCGATATTCTCGCAAAAAGCGTATACGACGCTCTGAGAGAGCCGCATATGACGGCGCTTATACAACGGCTTAAGGAGCTTGGAGTAAATACCGTATATCAAAGCAGCCAAAGCTCGGATAAATTTGCGGGCATGACCTTTGTGCTTACCGGCACGCTTCCGGATATGACAAGGGATCAGGCAAAGGCTATGATAGAGGAAAACGGCGGTAAGACAAGCGGCTCGGTTTCCAAAAAGACGACTTATGTTTTAGCGGGAGAAGAGGCGGGCAGCAAGCTGACCAAAGCGCAGCAATTAGGCGTGCCTGTTATCTCCCAGCAGGAATTTCTTGATATGCTGAACGGGTAAATATTTTATATCTAAGTAGGAGATGGGACGATGAAAGAGGAGATAAAACGCGGCTTTTACGAGGGAGAACGCTCTCTGTTCGCAAGTCACGGGCTGCGGTTATATGATACCGTTTTCGGCGAGGGAGAATCCCCGCTAAAGGAAAGCGGCGACTTGAAATTATACGGCTGTATGTTCAAATGGAAGTACCCGCTGTGGTACTGCAAGGACGTTATCGCAAAGGACTGTACATGGTTCGAGATGGCGCGGGCGGGCGTGTGGTATTCCGACAGGGTGACTGTCGAGGACTGCGTTATCGAAGCGCCTAAGAACTTTCGGCGGTGCAATGAGCTTACGCTGAAAAACGTATCGTTTTCCAATGCGGCGGAAACGCTGTGGCATTGCGACGGCGTGACGCTGGATAATATCACCGCAAATGGCGATTATTTTGCGATGAACAGCAAAAATATGAAGATAAACGGGCTGACGCTGTACGGAAATTATCCGTTCGACGGCGCTCAAAACGTCGAGATACGCAATTCAAAGCTGTTATCCAAGGACGCGCTGTGGAACAGCAAAAACGTGACGGTCTACGACAGCTTTATTTCCGGCGAGTATATCGGCTGGAACTCAGAAAATCTCACGCTGATAAACTGCACGGTGGAGAGCTTGCAGGGACTTTGCTATATAGATGGCCTTGTGATGAAAAACTGTAAGCTGTTAAATACTACCCTCGCCTTTGAATATTCCACCGTCGACGTGGATATAAACGGCAAGATAGACAGCATAATAAATCCGAACGGCGGTATAATTCGCGCCGACAGCATAGACGAGCTTATCATGCAGCGCGACAGGGTGGACGTGTCCCGCACAAAAATAATACTGCGGCAGGATAACCGCAAGACCTGCGTCTGCGAGTGCATGAGAAGTCCCGACAGGAGCGGAAAGATAGTGTGATATGGGATATGATTTTGATACGCCTGTAAGCAGGCAGGGGACAAATTCCCTCAAATGGGATATAAAAGAAAACGAGCTGCCGATGTGGGTGGCGGATATGGAGTTTCCTACCGCGCCGGAGGTAGCGGCGGCGATATCATTCCGAGCGGCACACGGGATATTCGGCTATTCCGTTATTCCCGACGAGTGGTATGACGCATATATCGGCTGGTGGAAAAACCGCCACGGTCTTGTTATAAATAAGGACGAGCTTATATTCTGCTCCGGAGTTATCCCCGCGATATCCAGCATAATACGCAGGATAACATGCCCGGCGGAAAACGTCGTGATACTTACTCCTGTATACAATATCTTTTATAATTGTATATTAAATAACGGCAGGCGCGTTTTGGAATGCCCGCTTACTTACAAAAACGGCGGTTATTCGATAGATCTTGACGAACTGGAAAAAGCGCTTGCTTTACCCCAGACGACGCTTTTATTGATGTCCAACCCGCATAATCCGGTGGGGAAGATATGGGAGCGCGATACTCTTATGAAAATAGGAGAGCTGTGTGAACAGTACGGCGTTACCGTGCTGTCCGACGAGATACACTGCGACCTTACCGACCCGGGAAAGGAATATATCCCGTTCGCGGCGGTATCTGAAAGCTGCAGAAATATCAGCATTACCTGCATTTCCCCGACTAAGGCGTTCAATCTTGCGGGAATACAGACCTCCGCGGTATTTATAAGCAATAAGGCGTTATACGACCGTATCTGCCGGGGACTTAACAACGACGAGATAGCCGAGCCGAACGCCTTTGCGGTACAGGCGGCGGTGGCCGCTTTTACCAAAGGTGAAAAGTGGCTGGACAGTCTGCGGGATCATCTTTATGAAAATAAAAAGCTGACCGACGCTTTCGTTCGGGAAGAACTAAGCGGGGTCAGGCTTGTACCGTCGGAGGCGACCTATTTGCTTTGGCTGGACTGCACTTCGATCTGCGAAAAGTTTTGCGGCAGTTTGGCGGCTTTTATACGGGAAAAGACCGGGCTTTACCTTTCGGCGGGAGAGGGATACGGAAAGGGCGGAGAGGGCTTTTTGCGGCTTAATATCGCCTGTCCGCGCGTTATGTTAAAAGATGGGCTTGAGCGCCTGAAAAAAGGCATACAAGCGGCGCAGGACAGCCGACTGTAATAAGGCATACGGGAGCCGAACCCGAGCCGCCTCACGCCGATTCTTTTGGGCTATTTTTATGCTCACTTGACAGGCGCCAGCCTGCCTGCGTCGCAAGGAACAAAACTATCTCCAAAATCTCTCGCCGTGAGGTGCAAAGCAGTTTTTACGGAGCAGATTTTCGTCAAGACAAGGAAATCGAACGAAGGCATACTTGCGTATGCCGAGCGAGGTTGACGCAGTATTGGCGGAAATATGCCCGTAAAAACCGACTTGGGTTCGGTTCCCGCATGCCTACAGAGCCGCCCAACGCCGCTTTTCACAAAGCCGCTACCTGTCCGTACAGCTTTTTATCGGCGCGGGTATTCGGCGCGCTTTGCTCTAACCGCAGCCTGTCCGCGATAAGCGCGATAAATTCGGAATTGGTGGGCTTGCCCCGCGAGGTCCTTACGGTGTAACCGAAATAGCTGTTTAATACGTCTACGTCGCCGCGGTCCCACGCTATCTCTATAGCGTGCCTTATCGCGCGTTCCACCCGTGAAGCGGTGGTGTGATACCGTCCGGCGACGGATGGATATAATACCTTTGTCACGCTGTTTATCATTTCGGGATCGTTTACCGAAAGGATAATGGCGGTGCGCAGATAATGATAACCTTTGATATGCGCGGGTATGCCTATCTGATGTATTATCTCGGTGACGGCGCGCTCCATGCTCAGCTTGTCGCGGTCGTCCTCTTTTACCGCGTTGCCGGTGCTTTTAGTCACCATCAGCGACAACGTGCGGGTGATAAGCTCACCTCCGTCCACCGGGCGGGATATGCAGAAATCCGCTCCCGCTTCGATAAGCTCCCGATCGGTGGAGGTGACCGACCAGTCGGTTATCACCGCGATAAGCGGGGAGTAGTCGGCTATGTTCCTGATAGCTTTGATAAGGCGGCAGCTTTCCGAACCTCCTATAAGTATTATCACCTGCGGGTGAGTGCCTGCGGCGCAGTCAAGTATCGCTTGTCCGGAGCCGCTGCGGGTTATCGCGTAAAATCCCGCCTGTTTGAACAGCGTTGCCCACGCTATCCCCGACTCAAGAGAGTCATCTCCGATAAGAACCTTCATAGATTCCGGCATGATGATCATTCCTTTCTTTCTTTTTTGCGCGTTGTTTCGCCGTTTCAAAAAGCCGTATATGGGAAATAAATATCGAACAACGTGCATTTCATCTTCAATTATATCGAAATGCGCGGAAAACTCAACCGGCGATCCATTCAAGTTTTGTCATTTTTGTCATTGGTAAAAATATAAGATAGTATATTAATTTATCTTGCCGAATTTTGCTGTGGAATATTGTCATAATTTAGCGCCTGTCGGTATTGACAAAAGAGCAAATAAGGTTTATTATATGGATGTAAAACACACGGAATTTCCGTGAAAATATATTTACATAAAGGAAAGAATGCTATGAATAAATTACTTAAAAAAGCATTGGCGTTGTTGCTTTGCGCAAGCGTTTTGCTGACCGGCTGCGCTTCAAACGGCGATTCGTCGGTATTGTCTGAAGAACAAAGCGCGGTATCGGCGCCGGACTCATCAGCCGCTCCGGAATCGTCCGAAAGCAGCAGCGAGACTTCCTCATCGCAGGAGTCACAGCCCGCAGAGGAAAGCGGCGATTTCGGCATAAGCTGGCAGCTGTCCTCCACCTGGGAGCAGGACGGAAGCTTCTGCGGCGGCTATAACGTAGTTATCGCCAACAACACCGGCAGCGCTATAGAAAGCTGGACTGTCGAGACCGAAGTACCGGACGGTTTTCAGCTGTCATCTCAATGGAACGGTGAATTTTCCGTGGACGGCACCAAGCTCACAATATCGAATGCCGAGTATAACGGCGCTATAGAAAGCGGCGCGACGGTGACTTTCGGCTTTAACTATATGTCGCCCGAGGAGTTCACACCCGGCGAGTCCAAGGTAAACGGCAAGCCGGCGGATGATTCGGTAACTGTCGGGGATAATAACCAGAACAGCGAACCCGCTCAGAGCACCGAGCCGGTGGTAACGCTTCCTCCCGCGCCGGAGGACCCGGACGGCAGCACGCCGGTTTCCCAGCACGGACAGTTATCGGTAAAGGGTACTCAGCTTGTAGATGAAAACGGCAAGGGCTATCAGCTTAAAGGTATGAGCACCCACGGTATAGGCTGGTTCCCGGATTTTGTGAACGAGGACGCTTTCCGCACGCTCAGAGACGACTGGAACGCGAACGCTATACGCCTTGCGATGTACAGCGGCGCGGGCGAGGGTTACACCGGCGACGGCATAGCCACCTACGAATCGCTGATGAAAAAAGGAATAGAGATAGCTATTAAGCTGGATATGTATGTTATCTGCGACTGGCACGTATTGGCGGATCAGTCCCCGCAGGTGAGAAAAGCAGACGCGCTGAGATTCTTCGACGAGATATCCAAGACCTACGGCAAATATCCCAACATAGTTTACGAGATATGCAACGAGCCTAACGGTTCCGCTACATGGGACGGCGACGTAAAGCCGTATGCTGAAGAGGTAATACCGGTGATACGCGCAAACGACCCGGATTCGGTGATAATAGTCGGCACTCCCACCTGGAGCCAGGATATAG
>CANRII010000039.1 GCA_947630685.1 uncultured Ruminiclostridium sp.
TGTCAAGGAGCAAGGGGCAAAAATAGCCCAAAAGAATCGTCGTGAGGCGGCTCGGGTTCGATTCCCGCATGCCTAACTTACAGGAGGAACGGTGTGCTATGGATAAAAGAACAGAGCTTCAAAAGGAATACGACCTGCTTAAAAAAGATGTGCCGGACAGCAAGGAGGAACGTTCCCGAATGGAGGATGTGATACTTCAGAATTTTACTTCCGGCGCGGCGTCGGACGATTGTACCGGACTGATACCCAAAGGCAGCGGCAAGGACCTTGACGCTTATCGGGAGATATACCCGTTTGCGGTACCGGTAAAGCCGGAGAACGAAAAGAAGAATAAAAGTCCGGAGCGGTAAAATATAGATTGCATTTTCCTTTGAAATGTGGTACAATTATTATAACATCTTAACGGTGCTTATTTATCATAACAAAGGAGGAATTGCCATGAAGAAATTTATATGCAGTGTATGCGGGTATGTGTACGAGGGAGAGACCGCTCCCGAGGTATGCCCGAAATGCAAAAAGACCGGCGTGTTCACCGAGGTGAAGAACAAATATGCCGGCACCAAGACCGAGAAGAATCTTATGGAGGCTTTTGCGGGAGAATCTCAGGCAAGGAATAAATACACTTATTTCGCGTCGGTGGCTAAAAAGGCGGGCTATGAGCAGATAGCCGCATTGTTCTTAAAGACCGCGGACAACGAAAAAGAGCATGCCAAGCTGTGGTTCAAGGCGCTGGGCGGACTGGGCAACACCGAGGAAAATCTGCTTGCCGCAGCCGAGGGCGAAAACGCCGAGTGGACGGATATGTACGACCGCATGGCGCGCGAGGCCGAGGAGGAAGGCTTTACCGAGCTTGCCGAGCAGTTCAGAGGGGTCGGCGCTATCGAAAAGGAGCACGAGGAAAGATACCGCGCGCTGCTGAAAAACATACAGACCAAGCAGGTATTCGAGCGCAGCGGCGTTCAGGTATGGGAGTGCAGGAACTGCGGCCATATCGTGGTAGGTACTTCCGCACCGGAGGTATGTCCGGTATGCAATCATCCGCGCGCATACTTTGAGCTTAAACAGACTAATTATTAAACATAAAACGGAGGCAATAACAATGGACGGCAAAGTACAGGAGCTACTCAATACGCAGATAAATAAGGAATTTTATTCAGCTTATCTGTATCTGGATTTTTCGGTATATTTTTACGATCAGGGGCTAAACGGATTCGGCAACTGGTTCAAGATACAGGCGCAGGAGGAGCAGGCGCACGCGATGCTGTTTTTACAGTATCTGCAAAATAACGGCGTAAAGCCGGAGCTTTTGGCGGTGGATAAACCGGACAAGACGTTTGACGGGACTATCGACGTGCTGAAAGAAACGCTCAGCCATGAGCAGTATGTCACCTCGCTCATCAATAATATCTATGACGCCGCGCATAACGCTAAGGACTACCGCACCATGCAGTTCCTCGACTGGTTCATAAAGGAGCAGGGCGAGGAAGAGATGAACGCGGGCGACCTTATCAAGCGCTACGAGCTGTTCGGCAACGACGCAAAGGGACTTTACATGCTTGACAGCGAGCTCGGCGCAAGGACTTATTCCGCTCCGTCGCTCCAGCTGTAAAAACATAGATCAAAAACGCCTTGTCGCTGCCGCGGCAGGGCGTAAATTTTGCCAAAATGACGGAAACGAAATAAAAACTTTCATTTTCTTGCCCCTCGGCTTAAAAATTTCGACAAAAGATATTTACATTTTGAAAAAAAAGTGCTATAATTAAATACCGTAACGACCTTTACCGCTCGTGTCGGGCGGAGAATAAACACAAAAGAAAGCAGGTAAAAGGATATGGAGATAAAGATCCAAAAGACCACCGCGCCTAAGGCTAAGCCGACAGACGAAACGAAGCTGGGGTTCGGTCATATTTTTACCGACCACATGTTCATAATGGATTATGATACCGGCGAGGGCTGGCATGACGCAAGGATAGTGCCGTTTAGCGATATTTCGCTTTCTCCGGCGGCAATGGTGCTGCATTACGGGCAGGAGATATTTGAAGGACTGAAAGCGTACAGAACTGCCGACGGCGATATACAGTTTTTCCGTCCCGAGGAAAACTTCAAGAGAATGAATATTTCGGCAGAGCGTCTTGTAATACCGCAGCTCAATGAGCAGGACTGCCTCCAGGCGCTGCATGAGCTGGTAAAGATAGACGCGGACTGGGTACCGCATACCGACGGAGCGTCGCTGTATATAAGACCTTTTATAATCGCGATAGATCCGTTCCTCGGCGTTCGTCCCGGAGATAAATATTATTTCATGATAATCATGTCGCCCTCCGGCGCATATTATTCATCGGGACTTGACCCGGTAAGCATTTATGTAGAAACCAACTACGTTCGCGCGGTGCGCGGAGGTATGGGCTTCACCAAGACCGGCGGCAACTACGCGGCTTCTCTCGCGGGTCAGGACGAGGCGCACAAGCAGGATTATTCCCAGGTGCTTTGGCTGGACGGCGTGGAGAGAAAGTACATAGAGGAAGTCGGAGCGATGAACATCTTTTTCGTTATCGACGGAGAGGTAGTAACTCCCATGCTGCAGGGCTCTATTCTTTCGGGTATCACCAGAAAGTCCGCTATCGCGCTTTGCGAAAAGTGGGGACTTAAGGTAAGCGAAAGACGTATCACCATACAGGAGGTAGCCGACGCTTACGACAACGGCAAGCTCGACGAGGTATTCGGCACCGGAACGGCGGCGGTAATTTCGCCGGTCGGACATCTTAAATGGGGCGACAAGGTAATGGAGATAAACGGCAACAAGATAGGCAAGATATCTCAAAAGCTCTACGACACCATGACCGGTATGCAGTACGGAAAGCTGCCGGACGATATGGGCTGGATAGAAAAGCTTTGATAGTTCACCGCCGCGGTCATTTGGCTGCGGCGGCTCAAGTACATAGCAATATTTACCCGAAAGGAAAAGGATAAATGAACAACACCGAGAAATCTATGGACACGATAACCGCCCTTTGTAAAAACAGAGGCTTTATCTTTCCCGGAAGCGAGATATACGGCGGACTTGCCAACACGTGGGATTACGGCCCGCTCGGCGCGAGGCTGAAAAACAACGTCAAGGATACCTGGCGCAAAAGATTTATCCAGGAGCGCCCGAACAGCTACGAGGTGGACGCGGATATCCTGATGAATCCCAGAGTATGGGAGGCAAGCGGTCATGTAGCGAGCTTTTCCGACCCGCTGCTGGACTGCAAGGAGTGCAAAATGCGCCACCGCGCCGATAATCTGATAGACGACTTTGACCCGAACGCTCACGCCGACGGCATGACTAAAGAGGAAATGTTTGAGTATATCAAGGCTCATTCCATTCCCTGCCCGCATTGCGGCAAGCATAATTTCACCGATATCCGCGAATTTAATCTGATGTTCCAGACTTTTCGCGGGGTGACTAACGACAGCAAGAGCATAATCTACCTGCGTCCCGAAAACGCACAGGGCGAGTATGTGAATTTCCTCAACGTACAGCGCACCATGCGCGCTAAGCTGCCGTTTTCGATAGGTCAGATAGGCAAGGCGTTCAGAAACGAGATAACCCCCGGAAACTTCACCTTCCGCACGATAGAGTTCGAGCAGATGGAGTTCCAGACTTTCTGCAAGGAGGGCGACGACACCGAGCTGTATGAATACTTCAAGCAGTACGGACTGGATTATTTCAAGGATCTCGGCATACCGGAGGAGCATCTGCGCTTCCACGACCATGAAAAGCTGGCGCACTACGCTAAAGCCGCCTGCGATATAGAATTTCTGTTCCCGTTCGGCTGGGGCGAGATAAACGGCACGCATAACCGCACCGACTTCGACCTTACCCGCCATCAGGAATACAGCGGCACCAAGCAGGAGTACATGGATCCCGAAACGAACGAAAAGTTTATCCCGTTCATAATAGAATCCACCTACGGACTGGACAGAACGGTACTCGCGCTGCTGTGCGAGGCTTACGACGAGGAAGTTATCGACGCGGAGAAAAACGACGTCAGAACGGTGCTGCGCCTTTCTCCGGCTATAGCGCCGTATAAGGCCGCGGTGCTGCCGCTTTCCAAAAAGCTGTCCGAACCGTCGGAAAAGCTCACCGCCGAGTTATCTAAGGAGTTCATGACCGACTTCGACGTCACCGGCTCGATAGGCAAGAGATACCGCCGTCAGGACGAGGTAGGCACGCCGTTTTGCGTGACTTACGACTTCGATACCGAAAACGACGGCTGCGTCACCGTGAGAGAGCGCGACAGCATGCAGCAGGAGCGTATCTCGATAGACAAAGTAAAAGACTATATTTCAGATAAAATAAAGTTCTGATAAAAAATCAAAAGCCTCGGCGTTGTACCGAGGCTTTTAGATTAAAAAGAGGAGAAAAAACAGCTTTTCATAATATACTTAAGAACAGCCGGCATGCCGGAGATACCGGCATGTCAGCATGGAAGATATACTGTCCTGCCGTTCCGTGCGGCCGAGGGGTGACCGCACGGCGAAGTAAAATATTGTTAAGATAATGCCGTTTGGTGGAGGGGAGGACGGTGCTTTATGTTTAGCGGATATTTCCCTTTGCCGGACGCATATTCTTCCTACGATTTAAGTATATCATATTTTCTTTGAAATGCAATTACAAAGCGGTTACAATGAGGTAACAATGTGGTTACAAATTGTTACAAAGCAGTTACAAAAGTTACAAAGCGGTAACACCTTTTTATATTGCAAAACTCGCAGATAAAACAAAAACGCCGCACGGATGATCCGCACGGCATTTTTGCTTGTTTTATGAAGGACAATGTCATATTCAAAATTAAAATACTCTTACCGCGCAGTCAAAGCTGCCGCTCCAATAAGAGCCGGAGAGATCGGCGAATTTTACCTTTTCTCCGGGATAGGGACTGTATATAAGCTGATCGTCCCCTACATAGATACCGCCGAAGCCTATGGTATCGTCGGTGCTTTTATCAACAAAGAACACCAAATCGCCGGGCTTTAACTCCTCTTTTTTTATCAGAGTGCCCATCGTTTTCTGTTCGACGGTCGAGCGCGGGCAGTTGATATACCCGTTTTCCCTGAGCACATAGTAGATAAATCCGGAATTGTCGAATCCCTCTTCCGGCGACGCGCCGCCAAGTACAAAATCTATACCTACCAAAGCCTTAGCCGTTTCCGCTATCTGTGAACGGACATCCGGTATATCGGTGCTTTGTCCGGGACTCGGAGCGGATGTTTCGGGGTTCGAGCTTTCCTCGTAAGGTAAGGTCGTTTCCGGAACTGTGCTGTCAAGTATCGAGCTTTCTGTTGATGATTCGACAGGCTCCGATATTGAGCTGTCGCTGCTGTCTTGGTATTGTGATGTTTCTTCGGTGCTGCCGCAGCCGCAGACGGTAACGCAGATAACTGCCGCCGCAGCGAGCAGGGCAAAGCTTTTTTTCATTTGGTTCTCCCTGCCGGACATGTTCGGCTTGTTGTATGCTTTTATACAAGTTAAAGTATACATTATTTCAACCGAAATGTCAAGCGCTTTTTTGAAAAAAATGCCGTTTTTCAGGAAAAATATTCTGAAAATTGTGTGAAAGCCTTAAACCGTCAGCGTTCCGTTTTCGCTTATCTGTAAAAGCAGTATCTGTTCTTCCTTTCCGGTCTCGGTGTTGACGTATACCAGCATTTGCTGACCGTCCGGCGCGGTGCACTTAAATTCATAGCAGAACAGCTCGTTTGTGCCGGCGGAGGGTATCACCGCAAGTCCGCAGTCGTTTATCTCAAGGCTTTTCGATACCTTTGCCCGCGCGTCGTCCTCGCTTACGGACGGCTCGGGAAGCTCGCGGTCGGTATGGTTCGTAAGGTAGCCGCGCGCGTCGTAAGCGATTATCTCGCCGTTATCCATCGCCACCGATACTTTGATAAGGTCGGTATACAGCGTAACGCCGTTTTTCTCTCCGGCAAAGTTTATAGTGCAGACGTTATTGTTTATCTCATAATAAGTGTCGGTCATATCGTCTTTCATGACGGAGGAGATATAATTTTCCGCCTTTTCGACAGACTCGCTGGCGGAGATGCCCTTATTTTCCACCGGGCGGTATCTCATCATATAGCTGATATAGCCGCCGGACTTAGTGATCGCAGCCACCGTGCCGTTTTCGTCGGTAAAGACGTAGGACTGCATTTTGCCGTGCTCGTCGTTGTCGTCGGTATGCTCCAGCTTATCCGAGCCGCTGGCGCTTTCGGCGGTCTTAAGCGCGTCCTCCACCGAAACGTTTTCGGCGTTTTTCAGCATTTCGGGGTCTTTTTCAAGGATATGGTCGGAGAACGGTCCGTCGTATATAAGCGTCGGATAGTTGTCGTACCCCTCCTCAAAGTCGGTAAAGCCCTCGGTGACGTATTTCGGCTGATCCTCCTCGCCCGAGAAGAACGCCGCATGGTCGGTCTGCTCAAGGCTGAGCTCGCCGCTGTTGACCTTTTGCTCCACTTTCCACATGTTGTCGCTCAGCTTTTTAGCGTACTGCGCCAAAGAAGCGAGATTGTCCCTGTCCTCGTCGGTAAGCTCCTCGCCGGCGGAATATTTATCCGCAAGGCTCTTGGAATAGTTGCCTACCTGGGAGAGGAATTTGAAAGTGTTTTCAAGATTTAACTGCGCCACCGGCAGTTGAGCCAGCGCCGCCTTTGCGCCCGCCGCGTCGCTCCACAGCTTAGCGGAGAGCGCGGACATCATCTCGGGAGTACCGGCGTATATCCCCTTGTTCAGCGAGGTGTTTATATTGTCTATCCCCGTCGAAAGATCCTCGACGTTTTTCATCATAGCATATTCCATTTGGGCTTTAAGACGCGAAGCGGTGTTGTAGCTTTGCGCCGCCATTATTCCCAGCACCACTACCAGCGCGGCGAGAAAGCTTATTATCCTTACAAAACAGCGTTTGCTTATATTCATAATATAATTGATTTCCTTTCTTTATTCCTTTAGGCTCGCCGAAAATTCTGTTTTTGTCAGTATTGGCGATACACGGAAAGATTTTAATTTTATTTTTTCATAAAAATTTCATATTATACACTGTTTTTTTGTGAAAAAATAGTGTATAATTAAATTATCGGGAAATAAGTTAAAAAAGGGAAAAACATATGATATATCTTGATAACGCGGCTACCACCCGCCCCTGCGACGAGGCGGTAAAGGCTGCATCCGACGCGGCGCGCGATACCTTTGCGAACGCCTCCTCTTTGCATAAAATGGGGATAAATTCGGAAAAGCTGATAAATAACGCCAAGCAGGTCATATTAAAAAGACTGGGCTGCGAGGGAGAGCTGCTGTTCACCTCCGGCGCGACCGAGAGCAATAATTTAGCGCTGTTCGGCATTGCGGAGGCGTACAAGCGGCGCGGCAATACCATAATCTCCACCGCCGCGGAGCACCCCTCCGTCGCGCGCGCTTTGGACAGGCTGGAAAAGCTGGGGTATAACGTAATAAGGCTCGCTCCGAAAGACGCGCCGGATAATTTTGAGGAATATATTTTTAACGCGATAACGCCGGATACTATATTGGTATCCTGTATGACGGTCAATAACGAGATCGGTTACATAACCGATACGCCTAAGCTCTACCGCATGATAAAGCGAAAATACCCCGACGTTATCTTCCACACCGACGCGGTGCAGGGCTTTTGCCGGATACTGGCGGCGGGCGATCTTATCAGCGTTTCCGCCCACAAGGTACACGGGTTTAAGGGCATAGGCGCGTTATATGCGGCGCGGGGAGTGAGATTCGCCCCGATGATATACGGCGGCGGTCAGCAGAAAAATCTGCGCTCCGGCACCGAGCCTATTGAGCTTATCGCGGCGTTTTCCGCGGCGGTAGAGGCGTACCCGACGGATAATTCGCATTATGATACGCTTAATAAATTGCTTAGGGACAGGCTGTCCGCTTTGCCAAACGTTAAGATAAACAGCCCGCGTGACCGCGGGATAAGCGGTATACTGAGCTTTTCGGTAGATGGCGTGCACAGCGAGATAATGCTGCATTTTCTTGAGGAAGAGGAGATATACGTCAGCAGCGGCTCCGCTTGCTCAAAGGGAAAGGTGAGCAGCGTTCCCGACGCGTTCGGCATAAGCGCAAAGGACGCGGACAGCACGATAAGAGTGAGCTTTTCTCATGAGAATACAGCGGAGGATATAGACAAGCTGGTAAACCGGCTGGAGCAAGGTATAAAACGTTTTAGACGTTAAATTTTTTTGGGAGAATATCATGAAAGAAGTTATTATGGCAAAATACGGCGAGATAGCCTTGAAAGGGCTTAACAAAAGCACCTTCGAGGATATTCTCGTAAAGAATATAAAGCGCAGGTTAAAACCGCTCGGCGAGTTTGAGTACACCCGCAGGCAGTCAACTATTTACATAGAGCCTATAGGAGAATTTGACCTCGATCCCGCGGTAAAAAGATTATGCACCGTGTTCGGCATAGGCGCGGTACAGCGCTGCGCGGTGTATGAAAAGGACATGGACGTAATAAAGGCGAAATGTCCGGAATATCTCAGGGATACGCTGGAAGCGGCAAGCACCTTCAAGGTGGAGGCAAAGCGCTCCGACAAGAGCTTTCCGCTGAAAACGCCGGATATACAGGTCGAGCTCGGCGACGCGCTGTTAGACGCATTTCCGCATCTCAAAGTGGACGTTCACGAACCGCAGGTAACGGTATTCTGCGAGATACGCGACAAAGGCGCGTATGTCAGCGCGGGCAGGACAGCAGGCGCGGGAGGGATACCGGTGGGCAGCTCCGGCAAGGCGCTTTTGCTGCTGTCCGGTGGGATAGACAGTCCGGTAGCGGCGTACATGATGGCAAAGCGCGGGCTTATCGTGGACGGGATACATTTCCAAAGTCCGCCCTACACCTCCGAGCGCGCGCTGATGAAGGTGCAGACGCTTTGCGAAAAGCTGACCGCTTACTGCGGGGATATAAAGCTGTACTGCGTGCCGTTCACCGAGATACAGGAGGCTTTGCGCGACAATTGCCCGGAGGAGTATTTCACGGTGATAATGCGCAGGCTGATGATGAAGATAGCTAACCGCACCGCCGAAAGCTATGGCTACGGCGCGCTGGTCACCGGGGAAAGCATCGGACAGGTGGCGAGCCAGACGCTGCGCGCGATACAATGCACCGACGCGGCCGCGAAATTCCCGGTGTTCCGTCCGGTGATAGGCATGGACAAAAAGGAGATAACCGACATCGCGCGTAAGATAGATACTTTTGAGACCTCCGTGCTGCCGTACGAGGACTGCTGTACGGTGTTCACTCCGAAGCACCCCAAGACAAGGCCGGTGCTCAGCGAGATAGAAAAGGCGGAGAGCGCGTTTGATTTCCAGCCGCTGATAAACGAGGCGGTGGAAAATATGACCGTATACCGATATAAAGTCGGAGAATAAGTCAAAATAGGATGATAATGTATGCAAAATTTCGCTGATTTGAATAATACTATTGACAAAACCGCCGAAGATGTAGTACAATTATTAGTTAAGGAGAATAAAAAGCTGGCGACGGCGGAAAGCTGCACGGGCGGGCTGATAAGCGCGGCTGTGACTGACGTTTCCGGAGCGTCGGCGGTGTTTGACGCGGGTATCTGCACTTATGCGAACAGCGCTAAGGAAAAGTACCTCGGCGTACCCTGCGACATACTGGAAAAATACGGCGCCGTGTCGGAACAGACCGCGCGTTTTATGGCAAAGGGCATAAGGCTGTCCGCAAGCGCCGATATAGGCGTTTCGGTCACCGGGATAGCGGGGCCGACGGGAGGAACGCCGGATAAGCCGGTAGGAACAGTTTATATAGGAGTCAGCGACGGCACCGGAGAGCATGCGTTTTTGGAATTTACCGACGCGTCCTCTATAGAAGAGGCTGACAGAAGAAAATATATAAGACTTAAGACGGTGCTTGCCGCATTGCTTGCGGTGAAAGAAAGTTTACTTAAAGACGAAAGGAAATAACATGGCGGCACAATATCTTGTAAAAGCTCCGAGAAGAAACGGCGTCGCGGTGAAAAAGCCGGGGCTTTTCGTAAGATTCCTTAAATTTATGTTCCCCTGGAAAGGGGACGGCGTGATGGACGTGGTAAGAAAGCTGATATTCTTAGCGGCGCTGGTGGTGTTTTTAGTGACCGCGATACCGCTGCTCACCGACGTTTACACGATGTATAAGGATTCATGGGATAACGATAAGATAATAGAGATATATAATCCCGACGGAGGTTCGGCAGGGACTACGGAAAATAAGACCGGCGAGATAATGCCGTCCTTTAAGGAGCTGCTGGCGATAAATCCCGAAACGGTGGGCTGGGTAAAGATAGACGGCACTAACATAAACAATCCCGTGGTGCAGCATTCGGACAACGACTGGTATCTTGACCATGATTTTAACGGAGAGCAAAGCCGCAGCGGCTGCATAATGCTGGATTATGACTGCAAGATAACCCCGGAGGGCAACTCGGACAATCTGGTATTGTACGGTCATCACATGGCGGTAGGCACATTCTTTGCAAATCTCAAATGGTACTGGGATACTATCTATGACGGCTCCGGCATGTCCTATTATAAGGAACACCCGATCATCCAATTCGATACCCTTTATGAGCAGGCGGAGTGGAAGATATTTGCGATAGACCTGTTCAACACCGAAGAACAGTACGGCGAGGTATTCAATTACAACAACAAGCATGATTTCTCCTCGCGCGAGGACTTCAATAACTGGATAATAAACATAATGGACAGAAGCGACGTTTTCACCGACGTGGATATACAGTACGGCGACGAGATACTCACCCTTTCCACCTGTGTATGGCCGTGGCGCGGAGATATGGACAACGTGCGGCTGGGTATCTTTGCCCGCAAGGTAAGACCGGGCGAGAGCAACAAGGTTAATGTAGACGCAGTTCAGCAAAACAGCGGCGTTGTAAGATGGCAATGGGTATATGATTACGTTACCGGCGGGAATTATTCATACAGCGCATGGGATAGAAGAAAGCTGCTGAGCTATACCGAAGAGGACGCCGCTAAGGACGGCTATACGTTCATAAGCTGATAAAGGAGATAAAAATTGACCGATAAGGAAAAGCTGGAATTTGTCCTCGGCGACGAAGCGGAGGAGTATATAAATTCCGGCGAAGAAGAAAAGCTCCCCCAAAAAACGCAGCCCGAGCCGAAAAAGCGGCAGCCGTTTTTTGCCTGCGTGATACCATGGGCGGGGGATAATATTCTGACGGTGGTAATAAAGACGTTTTCGCTGCTGCTGCTGATAGGTTCGCTTATATGGCTGAAAATCACCTACGACAACTATAACGCGTTCAACGCCGAGCAGCAGGCGCTTATCGCGGCGGCAAAGGCGGAGGCGGAGCGCGACCCCACCGTAAAGCTGGGCGTTATCGACATACCGAAAGCCGAGATACCCAAAGCCGAGGCAAAGAAAAAGCCTAAGATACTGGACGAGTACAAAGAGCTTTACGAGATAAACAACGACCTTATAGGCTATCTTGAGATAGAGGGCACTATGGTGGATTATCCGGTGGTGCAGGTAAAGGGCTTTAACGGCAAGGTGGATATTGCCGAGGTAGCCGAAAAGAACAACGAGTATCTGCACAAGGATTTTTATACCGGGGATTACCTGTTTGCGGGAACGATATTTGCCGATTACCGTGCGGTATCGAATGAAAACGGCCGCGCCGCAAATACTGTAATATACGGACATAATATGGCCGCCGGTACGATGTTTGCCGACGTGGTGCATTACGACCCGTATTATTACGGCGATTACGCGGTGAATTTCTACAAAGAGCATCCGGTGATAAATTACGATACTATCTACGAAAAGGGCAAATACAAGATATTCGCCGCAATGCAGCAGAACGTAAGCACCAGCGAGGGAGAGGTATTCTACTACACCCGTACATACAAATTCGACAATGAAAAGGAATTTGTAGATTATTACGGCAAGGTACTCGACCGCAGCATGTTCTACAACACCGACGTCGATCTGAAATACGGCGACGAGGTGATAGCGCTGTCTACCTGTGATTTTTCCACCTTCCCGGATAAGTCGATACGCTTCGTACTTTACGCGAGAAGAGTAAGGGAGGGCGAATCCGCCGAGGTGGACGTATCTAAATACTATATCAACGACGACCCGCTGTATTACGATTATTATTATGAAATGACCGGCAGAGAGTGGGGCGGCAGGAAATGGCCGGCCGCGCTGCTGAAAAATTCTCAGAAATACCAAGCCGACGAAAAGCCGTCGGCGCAGACCTCTCAATAGTCTGAAAGGAGAAATGGCAGATGCCTGACGTTAATTCGGTCATAAAGACCAAGCGCAAAAAGAAGAAAAAACAAAATATTTTCGCAGCTATATTTCAGGGGCTTATCCCGTGGAAAGGCGACAGCGTCGGAGAGATCGTGCGGAAGATAGTTTTTCTTGTATCGCTTGTGCTGCTGGCGGTGACCGGGTTTGTGATACTGGACACCTATGTGTTTGCTCCGGCAAGGGATACCAATAAATATAACGAGGAGATATTAACGCTGTACAATCAGGCTCCCACCGAGGAGCAGGTGGAGCAGCTTCCGGAAAAGTCGATAAATACCAAATATGCGCCTTTATACGCCGCAAATAACGACTTTGTCGGCTGGATAGAGATAGTAAATACCAGCGTGAATTATCCCGTGGTGCAGGGCAAGGACAACGAAGAATATCTGCACATGGGCTATAATAAGGAATACAGCTACAGCGGCACGCTGTTCGCCGATTATGAAAACGTGTTCAGTCCCACCGAGCCGATGTCGGCAAACACGATAATATACGGGCATAATATGCTGGTAGACAGCTTCTTTACCGAAGTGGCGAGGTATTACAGCCCGGATTACGGACTGGATTATTTCAAAGAGCGCGCGGTAATAAACTTCAATACGCTGTACGAAAATGCGTCGTACAAGATATTTTCGGTAATGCTGCTCAACACCACCGACAATTACGGCGAGGTGTTCCCTTACCAGACGAAGATAAACTTTTCAAGCCGCCAGCAGTTCAACGATTTCGTTGCGGAATGCTTTGACCGCAGCAAATTCTATACCGGCGTAGACGTGAAATACGGCGACGAGCTGCTGACATTATCCACCTGCGAATTTAAGAGCGGGCTTTCCGATATGAGGGTAGTGGTGCTTGCTAGAAAGGTAAGAGACGGGGAAAGTGCGGAGTTCACCGAGGAAGAAAAGAACGCGTTTTTTGAAAATCCCACGCCGAAGCTGTGCGACACTATGGCCGAGTGGTATCCGCCGTTTGAAAAACGGTACTGGGATCCCGCCTGGCTGGAGGGTTATAAAAAGGACGACAGCTTTGCCGATATAAACGACATCAACGAATGATAATGAAAGGGGAGGCGATACACAGCTATGCAGAACAGATCGCGGATATTAAAGGTGATAGCGGCGCTTGCCGTGGCAGGCGTATATATATTTGTGTTCGGCATAATCCGGGTGGTGGACGTCAGCGCCGATAATTCCCATCAAATAGAAGTCAATGTGCCGATGTATACGACCCAAAATCTCGAGCAGCCTATCACTACCCCTCCGCCTAAGACGGACAAACCGGCGGAAACTACCAAAGCGCCTCAGACTACCGAAGGGACGCAGACCGCTCCGGAGCAGACGGAAAGCACCGATCCCGACGTATCGCAGCAGGAAACTCCCCCGCCCGAGCAGGAGACTCCGAATTGGAACGAGACCGCTTATAAGGCGACCATGGTGGTAAATACCGACGGGATATACAGCCGTAAACGCGCTCAGCTCGGCGCCGAAACCGTGGATATGTACTATTCCGGCGACAGGGTAAACGTAGTTGCATGGACCGATACCGAGTATTATAAGCTGGACGACGGAAGCTTTATCCATGCGGCTTATCTTGACGACTTGGGCGGAAATAACAGCATACCCGACAACAACGGCGGCACAGGCAATAATTCCGGAGGAAGCAGCACCGAAAGCACTCCTCAGACCGGCCGTCCCGAGACCGATAACAGCTCAAACGATACCAGCAGCACGCCGAACAGCACACCCGATAGCAGCGATACGGACAGCAGCGATCCCGGTAATGTAGGCAACGGAGAAGATACCTTTACCGTATATGATGAGTATTCCGGAATGTACGTCACCGCTGACGCTTACGAAGTAGTGGTTCGCACGGTGATAAACGAGATAGGCACTACCTGGCCGGACGAGGCTATAAAGGCGCAGGCGGTCGCGGCATACACTCATATCAAGAAAGAGAACTCAAGTGGCAATACGCCTACCGTGGCTTTGCAGCCTATCTCCTCGGCGACCGACAGAGTATTGAATTTGGTGGACGAGGTATTCGGCGAGGCTATCTATTACGGCGGCGAGCTTATCAATTGCAGCTATTATGCCTCCTCCTGCGGATATACAAACAGCTCCGAGAACGAGTGGGGCGGCTATCTGCCGTATCTGGTAAGCGTGGACTGCCCGTTTGACGAGGCCGACCCGAACTACGGGCTTAAGACCACCTTCACCGCTTCGCAGGTAAAGAGCATAATCGCCGATAATCACGGCATAACGTTAAGCGGCAATAAGGCAAACTGGATAAAGGTAAACGGCACGTTAGGACAGAAAGAAAACGGCTGGGTCACCAGCGTATCGGTCGGCGGCACCGCTTTCCACGGAAAGACCTTGCGCGCGGACTTCTCGCTGCCGTCGGAGGCGTTCACGGTTACATACAACAGCAGCACCGATAAATTCACGTTTACCACCTACGGTTACGGCCACGGCGTCGGAATGTCGCAAAACGGCGCGAAGATACTCGCCGATAACGGCTACAGCTATAAGGATATACTTAAGCATTACTTTACCGGCGTGACTGTTGAATAAATTTGCGTTATATAAGATCTCTCGCTCGAAAAACGGGCGGGAGATTTTTGTCGGTCGAAAATTCCCGGCTTTCTCACTTGCAAAAAGCCTTGAAATATGGTAAAATAATTAAATAGGCGTTTGTTTGCTCTTAAGAGAGCGGCGAAAGGAGATAATCGCAGAATGGCGAAAAAAGATTATGGCGATAACAGCTTAAAACAGCTTAAAGGACCGGATCAGGTGCGGATGCGCCCCGGCGTTATTTTCGGTTCGGACGGACTGGAGGGCTGCTGCCACTCGGTATTTGAGATACTTTCAAACTCCATAGACGAGGCGAGAGAGGGCTACGGCGACAGGATAACCGTCACCCGCTTTCTCGACGGCAGCTTCGAGGTGGAGGATCACGGGCGCGGAATACCGATAGATTTCAATAAAAACGAGCAGAAATACAACTGGGAGCTGGCGTTCTGCACATTATACGCCGGCGGCAAGTACGACAACAACAGCGGGGAGAACTATTCCTATTCGCTGGGACTGAACGGACTGGGTCTTTGCTCGACGCAGTTTGCCTCAGAATATATGCAGGTGCGCTCCAACAACGGCACCTGGATATACGAGCTTAATTTTGAAAAAGGGTATAACGTTGAAAAGGAAGAGCGCGGTTTTCGCCGAAAACAGTCGGACGGCAAGACCGGCACCGTGATAAGGTGGAAACCCGATCTCGACGTGTTCACCGATATAGCCGTGCCGGAGGAATATTTCGACAGCGTATTAAGGCAGCAGGCGGTGGTAAACGACGGGCTGACCTTTGTCCTTCGCAGCGAGAAAGAGGACGGCGCTTTCGAGGAAAAGACCTATTACTACGAAAACGGTATCAGCGATTACCTTAAGGAAACCGTAGGCGACACCGCGTTTACCGTGCCGCAGGTGTGGAACGCGCAGCGCGTCGGCCGCGACCGCGAGGACAAGCCGGAGTACAAGGTGAAATTCAAGGTGGCGTTCGCCTTTTCAAACAAGGTGAACCTTATCGAGCATTATCACAATTCCAGCTTTCTTGAGCACGGCGGAAGTCCCGAAAAGGCGCTGAACACCGCGTTTACCGCGCAGATAGACGGTTGGCTCAAGGCGAACAACAAGTACAATAAGAACGAGGCAAAGATAAAGTATGTGGATATACAGGACTGCCTTGTGTTCATCTCCTCAAACTTTTCCACCCAGACCAGCTACGAGAACCAGACGAAAAAATCCATCACCAACAAGTTTATCCAGGACGCGATGACCGACTGGCTGAAAAAGTCGCTGGAGGTGTACTTCTTAGAAAATCCCGACGACGCGCTGAGGATATGCGAGCAGGTAATGGTAAACAAGCGCGCGCGTGAAAACGCCGACCGCGCTAAGGACAGCATGAAGAAAACGCTGTCGGAAAAGATAGACCTTGCCAACCGCATACCGAAATTCGTGGATTGCCGCAGCAAGGACGTATCCCGCCGCGAGCTTTATATAGTGGAGGGCGATTCGGCGCTGGGCGCGGTAAAGCAGGCGCGCAACGCGGAATATCAGGCGGTGATGCCGGTGCGCGGCAAGACGCTCAACTGCCTTAAGGCAAGCTACGAAAAGATATTCAAAAGCGAGATAATCACGAATTTGATGAAGATACTCGGCTGCGGCGTGGAGATAAAAAGCAAGTCGAACAAAAGCCTGTCCACCTTTGACCTTAACAATTTAAGATGGGACAAAATAATAATCTGCACCGATGCGGATTACGACGGCTATCAGATACGCACGCTGATACTTACCATGCTGTACCGGCTCGTCCCGACGGTGATAGAAAAGGGGTACGTTTATATCGCGGAATCCCCGCTTTATGAGATAAACTGCAAGGACGAAACATATTTCGCTTATACCGAGCCGGAGAAAAACCGCATATTAGAGAGCTTCGGCGATAAGAAATACACCATACAGCGCTCAAAAGGTCTTGGCGAGAACGAGCCGGAGATGATGTCGCTCACTACGATGAACCCCGATACGCGCAGGCTGATAAAGGTGTGCCCGGAGGACGCGGAAAGAACAAGGGAGATATTCGAGCTGCTGCTTGGGGATAATCTTGACGGAAGAAAGGACTATATACGGGATTACGGCTATATGTATCTTGACGATATAGACGTATCTTAACGGAGGCAATATGGCGATAAACAGAGTAAAGGTAATTGAAACGGTAGTGTGCATGATGCTTGACAGTCAGCCCGACGAACGCAGGCAGGCGGGATATATCCATATATTCAGAGCCGAGCAGGCGGCGGTGCTGATAGCAAGGCGGCGGGGGCTTGATATGCAGCTCGCGGCGGTATGCGCATTGCTGCACGACTATGAGAAATACCGCACCGGAGAAAGCGAGGATCACGCTAAAAAAAGCGCGGACGCATCGCTTCCTATCCTTGCAAAGACGGAGCTTTTTACTCCGTGCGAGATAGGCGTTATCGCGGGCGCGATAATGGTACATTCCGATAAGGAAAGCGTCGGTCAGCCGTATGAGGAGGTCATAAAAGACGCGGACGTTTTGGCGCATCATTTTCTTAAAAGCGCCGAACAGGTCAAAGAGGAATATCCCCGCGCGTATCAGAGATACCTGCGGCTCAAAGAGGAATTTTCAATATAGATACGGATAAGGAAAATATATGAAGAAGAAAAATCCAAAAGGTAAAAACGATACGCCTAAGCGGGCGGACGCTTATATAGAGGGCGCGGGACTTGTCGCGGATCAGCCTATAACCGAAACGCTGGTAAGCAACTATATGCCCTACGCCATGAGCGTCATCGTATCCCGCGCGCTGCCTGAGATAGACGGCTTCAAGCCCTCTCACAGAAAGCTGCTTTACACTATGTATAAAATGGGTCTGCTTACCGGAGCGCGCACAAAGTCCGCAAATATCGTAGGTCAGACGATGAAGCTGAACCCTCACGGCGACGCGGCTATATACGAAACGATGGTAAGACTTGCCAGAGGAAACGAGTCGCTGCTGCACCCTTACATCGACAGCAAGGGAAACTTCGGCAAGGCGTATTCCCGCGATATGTCATACGCGGCGGCGAGGTATACCGAGGCAAAGCTGGATCCTATCTGCGCCGAGATATTCGCCGATATAGACAAGGACACGGTGGATTTTGTCCCGAACTATGACAACTCCATGACCGAGCCGGTGCTGCTGCCGGTAAAATTCCCGTCGGTACTGGTAAACAACAATATCGGTATCGCGGTATCCATGGCGAGCAACATCTGTTCGTTCAATTTGAGCGAGGTATGCGAGACCGCGGCGGCGCTGATGAAAAATCCCGACCATGACGTGTATTCCA
>CANRII010000040.1 GCA_947630685.1 uncultured Ruminiclostridium sp.
CAAAACGCATAACCATCTGTTCTTTCGATACCGACAAGCGTGTATTCGGCCATATCCCGCATGAAGGAGGCGATGAGGAATATCTCGGCCGATTGATGTACGCTGTACACATTGGCAGGCATGAACAACTGGATATGCTGGATCAAAAGAAACTTGACCGTATAGATGAGTTTATCGGGCTGGGACTTTTTGAAAGAGATGACAGCGGGGAGCTTAAATTAACAGTACCTGTTATCTCAATGCAGGACAGGTGGACAGTTTATAAGCTGTGCGAAAAGTATGCAAATACAATTGCTCAAAAGCACCGCGGCGAATGCGCGGAGCTGTTCCGTCACCCTATACGGCTGCCAAAACACTTAAAATCAGTTCCGAAATGGCTGACGCAGATGGATAACTGCTGCTTTTTCCCGATGGCGGTGATAATGCAGGCAAAGAAGAAAGGCTTGTTTCTAAAAGGCTGCGATTCCCCCGCCCCGGCAATAATGCTGTGTGTGGAAACGGAATAAATACGCCGGTGCGGAAAACAGCGCGATTATTTTGTACGGGCAGAGATAACTCCGGACAATTTGGAAAAGAGATAATAAAACCGCCTGTTTTAGACAGCTTAACGTCAGCAGTCAAAACAGGCGTTTATATTTTTGTATTACGGTAATTCTCCTTTTATGAAGCCTGCGATCATTCCGCCGAGCTTAACTTTTCAGATATCTTCTTTATTACCTCTCGGTCGCTGTCGGAGATTATCCGGCAGTCGGTGCGGGAATACATGTTATCGGTCACGTCCCACATTACCGGAACAAAGCCGTAATCGGTTATCATGTCGAGCATTATCTCGATGCACTCGGAAGAATCGGTGTGCTCCGCGTCTTTTACGAAACGCTCGGCGGGATAACCCGCGGTCGTTTCACCTATGAACACCGGTATACCCGCGGCGGTGAACTTGTTTTTAAGCAGCTCGCATTGAGCCTTGCTGTAATCCAGCCAGGTCTTGCCGCCTATCTGATTTGTCCAGAAGCACATATTATCAACGTAATGCACCGATACCATCAGCTTATCTGTAGCGGTATCATTCGGCATTACATAGCCGTCGCCGGTGGTCTTGTCGATGTTGGTATACATTCCTGACACGATGAGCAGACGCTTTTCATTATTGCCGCCGGTAGCCCTTACCGCGTCGACAAAAGTCTGATTCAGTACGTTGGTGAGCTCGTAGCCCTCTTTATCGGGAATGTCGGTCAGCACGCCGTCCTCGTTGAACTGCTGAGCGCCGAGGTATTCGTTAAAGCCCTCAAGTACCAGATAGTCGGAATAATCCTTGAAATTCTCTGCTATCTGAGTCCAGAGAGTATTGAATATCTTTTTGCAGGATTCAAGGTCGTTTCTTCTTATAATAAACTCGTCGAAATGATGGATATTGACTACCGCGTAAACTCCCGCGTTCATGCAGTAATCCACTATTTCGGTGACGCGCGCCATATAATCTTTATTTATCGTGTATGTGCCGTCGTCCTCCATCATGTTGCCCCAGAACACCGGTATCCTGACGGTATTGAAGCCCTCCGCTTTCATGCCGTCTATCATCTCCTGAGTGGTGACCGGCGCGCCCCAGCAGGTTTCGTAATCCTGCGGGGTATTGTCGCCGCGGGTGGGTATCCATGTGTAGGTTATCTTTTCGCAGTTGGTCGCGTCATAAGCCTCCATGGTATTGCCGAGGTTTATGCCTATACCCATTTCCTTTGCATATTCTGAAGCTGTCATATCGCGCATTTCTCCGGTATCGCCGCTTTGCTGAGTATCGCTTTCTTCGCTTGCGGTGCTGCTTTCCTCGGTTGCGGTGCTGCTTTCCTCGGTCTGAGCGCTGCTTTGGGAGCTTGACCCGGGATCAGCATTTGATACGGTATTCTGCGAACAGCCGGCAATTCCCATCAGCATCGCCATCGCCGTAACTATCGCGGCAAGTCTTAATTTTCTCATGTTGTTATCCTCCTTATTTCATGAATACAAACTGTTCCAGCTCGAACAGCGTTCTGTCCTTAAAATAATTCATCGCCCAGTCGTTAAGCTCGCTGTCCACTCTGAAAAACAGCGAGTGTCTTCCGGTGACGGCTTTTACTGTACCGGTGTAAACTCCGTCGTGGGTGTCGATATCCACCGTGCCTATCTCTTCCCCGTTGTCGTAATCGTCGATAAGCACGCGCAGCTTGCACCGCATACCGGTTCCCTTTACCGAAAGAGCCAGCTTGTAGGTCTTAGAAGAATGATCCTCTCCGAAATCGAAATACTTATACCCGATAACGCAGCCGTAGCCGATATCAGTCACTACGCGGGTGAACACGTCCTTTTCGGTGATGAACGCGCCGCCCTTTAATACGCAGCATATCTCCGCCGGAGTAGGCTTGTACGGGTCGAGCGAGGTATCAAATCCCAGCGAGGTCATCTCCACCGGAGGTATCGTGCCGTCCGGCAGTATCTCCACCCTTTCCACGCAGGCGCGGCGCGACATTATGCTGTTGTTGGTCATGCGGTGGTAAAAAATATACCACTGACCGTTTATATTGCACAGCGAGCCATGATCGTTGCCGCCGGGATAATCTACCGAATTGTCTATTATATAGCCCTTGTACTCAAACGGCCCTGTCGGACTGTCGGATACAGCATAAGCAAGGCGGCTTCCCTTGCAGGGGGAGTATATAAAATAATATTTGCCGTTTATCTTTCTTATCGAGCTTGCCTCGAAGAACCGTCGTTCTTCTGGCACGCTGTCGTCGTCCGGCATGACAGGGCGTTTTAGGCTGCCGGGCTTTACCGTGTGCATATCCTGCTCAAGCTCGTTCATATAGGATTCGGTAAAGCCGTAATATATATAAACTCTGCCGTCGTCGTCCACCAGTACGCCCGCGTCGTTGTAGGTGCCGTCGTCGCCCGCGTCCTGCTCGGAATAGGTGTAGCGCGACAGCAGCTTAAAAGGCCCCTCCGGCTTGTCGCTTACTCCGACGCAGCCTTTTGTACCTACTATGTAAGCGAAAAGGTAATACTTCCCGTCCTTTTCCACTACGTCCGGCGCGTAAAGGTCATGATCCGTCCATTCCGAGGTATCCGACGGATGGTCGCGGTCGGCTCTGGTATGGAAGCTGTGGCCGTGACATTCCCACCTGTTAAGGTCACCTAGCGGCGCCGACCATACCTTTAACTTTCCGTCGCAAAACTCCGTATGACCTACGCGGTCGTGAGAGCCGTACAAATACACCCTGTCGCCGAAAACTCTCGGTTCTCCGTCAGGTATGTATTCCCAAAGCGGTAAGATAGGATTAGGCATGAAATTACCCCTTTCTGAAATGTAATCGTTATCACGGTAATATCATAACATATTTTTTTCAAAAAATCAATAACTTTTTGTGATATTTCACGAGCGTTTTTTCCGCGCTTTACTTTACGGGAAAAATGTGCTAAAATAGCATAAAAGGGAGTCTTTATATGAACGGATTGTTTTCGCATATAAAAATACGCGGCGAACGGCTGTTTATCACGCTGCGCACATTTTTCAAATGGCTGCTGCTGTCCGGAATTACCGGAGCGTTATGCGGCCTTGCGGGCTTTGCGTTTCATTTTTGCATGGAGCTCGCCACCGACTGCCGCACCTCTTACGGCTGGCTGATATACGCATTGCCGCTCGCGGGACTTGCGATAGTATTTTTATATCACGTCTGCGGACTTAAAAATGACCCCGGCACGAACATAGTTATAACCTCGATACGAAACGACGGTAAGATCCCGGTCAGAATGGCGCCGCTTATATTCATAGCTACATTTATAACGCATATTTTCGGAGGCAGCGCCGGAAGAGAGGGCGCCGCGCTTCAGATAGGGGGAGGATTGTCCGCCGAGCTTGCGCGGGTACTCAAAATGAGCGAGCGGGACTCAAACCTTATGATAATGTGCGGCATGAGCGGGCTGTTCTCCGCGCTGTTTTCCACTCCGGTGACCGCGACGTTTTTCGCTATGGAAGTTATAAGCGTCGGAGTGTTTTACTATACGGCGATAGTGCCCTGCTTTTTCTCGGCGGTGACGGCTTATGCGATATCGGCGGCGCTGGGAGTAAAGCCTATGCTTATCCCGGTAGAAGTACCCGAGCTTACCCCGGTGAACGTGTTGCTCGCTATGCTGCTAGGTGTATGCGCGGCGGCGGTAAGCGTATTGTTTTGCTGGCTGTTACACAAATCGGCAAAGGTATTGCAGGAAAAGATAAAAAACGATTATCTCAGGATAGCGGCGGGCGGCGCGGCGATAGTCCTGCTGACTTTAGTCTTCGGCACCGATTACAACGGCGCGGGAATGGATATAATAAATAATGCGCTTTTAGGCGAAGCAAGACCGGAGGCGTTCGCGTTAAAGCTGATATTCACCGTGATAACGATAGCCTGCGGATTTAAGGGCGGCGAGATAGTACCGTCGTTTTTCATCGGTGCGGCGCTTGGCTGCACGGTGGGCGGACTTATCGGGCTGCCGCCGCAGTTTTCCGCCGCGCTGGGACTTATCGCGCTGTTTTGCGGCGTGGTAAACTGCCCGGTGTCCTCCCTGCTGCTGAGCGTAGAGCTTTTCGGAGCGCAGGGGCTGGTGTTCTTCGCCGCGGCCTGCGCGGTAAGCTATATCCTGTCGGGATATTACGGGCTTTACACCGGACAGAAGATAATGTATTCCAAAATGCACAGCAAGTATATAAATCGGCACACCAAATAACGCCGCCGGGTTTGACAATTACGGCGTAATGTGCTATACTTAAATATGTTCTGTGCGTATTAAAAAAGAAGGAGAAAAGCTATGAGCAAGAAATTTTATATCACCACTCCGATATACTATCCGTCGGGAAATCCGCATATAGGCACCTGCTATACTACGGTAGCGTGCGACGTTATCGCGCGGTACAAGCGCATGCAGGGGTACGACGTAATGTTCCTCACCGGTACTGACGAGCATGGCGCGAAGATACAGACCGCCGCTGAAAAGGCGGGCATGACTCCCAAAGAGTACGTTGACGGTATAGTAGCGAAATTCAAGGAGCTGTGGAGCTTTATGAATATAAGCTACGACCGCTATATCCGCACCACCGACGACTATCATATACAGACCGTACAGAACATATTGACAAAGCTGTACGAAAAGGGCTATATATATAAAGGCAGCTACGAGGGAAAATACTGCGTGCCCTGCGAGAGCTTCTGGACGGACACCCAGCTTGTGGACGGCAAATGTCCCGACTGCGGCAGAGAGGTCATAGACTCAAAGGAGGAGGCGTACTTCCTCAAGCTGTCCGACTTCACCGACAGGATAACCGACCTTTTGCAAAACAGCGATTATCTAAGACCGGAAAGCCGCATAAACGAAATGATAAACAACTTCGTAAAGGACGGACTGGAGGATCTGTGTATCTCCCGCTCCTCGGTAAAATGGGGCATACCGCTGCCGTTTGACGAAAAGCACACGGTATACGTCTGGCTGGACGCGCTTATCAACTATATCAGCGCGCTGGGCTACGAAAACGACGCCTACGACGATTTCGAGAGAATGTGGCCCGCAGACCTGCACATGACGGCGAAAGAGATAGTGAGATTCCACTCCATCGTATGGCCGGCTATGCTGATGATGCTGGACGTTCCCGTTCCGAAAAGACTGTACGGTCACGGCTGGATAAATTTTAACGGCGCTAAGATGTCAAAATCGCTCGGCAACGTGATAAATCCGCTTATCCTCGGAGAGCGCTACGGCGTGGACGCTGTGCGGTATCAGATGCTGCGCGATATGCCTTACGGCAGCGACAGCAATTTCTCAAACGAGATAATGATAAACCGCATAAATTCCGATCTGGCGAACGATCTGGGCAACCTGGTATCAAGAACGGTCGCTATGGCGGTAAAATACTTCGACGGCACTCTTCCCGCTGAAAAGCGTTCGGACGACGACGCGGATAAGGAGCTTGTGGAAATGGCTGCCGGACTGAAAGCAAAGGTAGACGAGCTTATTGAGATACCGCAGCTTTCCAACGCGCTGACCGAGATATTCAAGGTAGTATCCCGCGCGAACAAGTATATAGACGAGACCGCTCCGTGGGTATTGGCAAAGGACGAAGCGAACAAGCCGAGGCTTGCGGCGGTGCTGTATAATCTGCTGGAAACTATCCGTATAGTGTCGATACTGCTGAGCGCGTTCATGCCCTCCACTGCGCCTAAGATATTTGAGCAGATAGGCGCGTCCGGCGATGAAATAGCCTACGACAGCTGCGGAAAATTCGGCGTGCTGAGCGGTACCGTCACGGTACACAAGGGCGACACGCTGTTCCCGAGGATAGACCTTGAAAAAGAAATAGACGAGCTCAACGCTATGCTTACCGCCGAGCAGCCCAAAATAAAAGAGGACGAGGATCTGGACAAGGCGGGCATAATTACGATAGAGGACTTTTCAAAGGTAAAGCTGCGCACCGGCGAGATAGTTTCCTGCGAGAAGATAAAGAAAGCGAAAAAGCTGCTTAAAATACAGCTGGACGACGGCCGCGGCGGAAGGCAGATAATTTCCGGCATCGCGCAGTATTACGCTCCGGAAGAGCTTATCGGCAAAAAGATAATCTTCGTTGCCAACCTTGCCGAAGCAAAGCTGTGCGGCGAGGTAAGTCAAGGTATGCTGCTTGCCTGCGACGCGGGCGATAAGGTTCAGGTGGTGTTCGTTGACAAGGACACTCCGAACGGCAGCACGGTAAGATGACCATTCCCGCACCGTGAAAAGCGGTGCGGGATTTTACAAGAAAGGGATCAAAATGAAGTTATCCGAATTATACGGAAAAGGCAGGACGGTATTTTCGCTGGAGGTGTTCCCTCCCAACAAGAGCTTTTCGGTGGACACGGTATACGAGGCGTGCGAAAAGTTAGCGGAGCTTAAGCCGGATTATTTCAGCGTGACCTACGGCGCGGGCGGCTCAAAGTCGGGGCGCTCCACCTGCGATATAGCCTCTTATATAAAAGAAAAATGCGGGACGGAGGCGATGGCGCACCTCACCTGCATAAACAACACCGCCGCCGACATAGACGAGGCTTTAGAGCTTTTCAAAGCGCACGGGATAGAAAACATATTGGCGCTGCGCGGCGACCGTATCCCCGACGTCGAGCCGAAAAAGGACTTCCTCCATGCAAGCGACCTCACCGCTTACATAATGTCAAAGGGAGATTTTGACGTGGCGGGCGCTTGCTACCCCGAAACGCATTCCGACGCGGACAGTCAGATAGAGGACATACTTAATCTTAAGAAAAAGCAGGACAGCGGCGCGAGCCACCTTATCACGCAGCTGTTTTTTGACAACGCGTTTTTCTACGATTTCAGGGAAAAAGCCGCGATAGCAGGGATAAACGTGCCTATTTCCGCCGGTATAATGCCGGTCACGAACAAGCGCCAGATAGAGCGCATGGTGACTGTCTGCGGGGCGAGCCTGCCGCAAAAATTCGTCAAAATGATGCAGCGGTACGAGGATAATCCGGAGGCATTGCGTGACGCGGGAATAGCGTACGCTATCGACCAGATAGTAGACCTCATTTCCGACAACGTGGACGGTATCCATCTTTATACGATGAATAATCCGTATGTGGCGTACAAAATATATGACGCGATAAGCAAGCTGTTATGACGATAGAAGAGCTTGACAAAAACGAGGCGCTGCGTTATCTCGGAGGAAAGGACGCAAGCGGGACTGTGCTGACTGTCCTTTCAGAGTGCGAGCAAGCGCTGCTTAAGGTCTTAACGCCGAGATACGTTTACTCGGTGTACGAAATAGAGCCTTGCGATAAAGGGTTAAAGCTGTCCGGCAGCGTGGTGACGCTTACCGGAAACGATATAAGAGAGCATCTTTTCGGGTGCAGCCGCGCGGTATTGCTCTGCGCTACCGCAGGACAGGGCGCGGACAGGCTTATACGCGAATTAGAGGCGGCGGACGTTGCGAAATCGGCGGTTACCGACAGCCTTGCGAGCGTTGCCGCCGAACAGATATGCGACCGCGCCGAGCAGGAGATATTTTCAAAGCTGGAATATGCGTATAAAACCGAGCGTTTCAGTCCCGGCTACGGGGATCTGCCGCTTGACTTACAGCCGTCGCTTCTTACATTGTGCGACGCGCAAAGGAAGATAGGACTGCACGTCACGGACAGCCTGCTGCTGACTCCGAGAAAATCCGTTACGGCGATAATCGGTATATCGGACACGCCGGTGCAGCCTAGTAAAAAGAACGCTTCCTGCCAAAGCTGTCCGGCTTTTGAAAACTGTAAGATAAGACTAAACGGAGGACATTGCGGAAAAGAACATGCTAAATGAGCTGTTAGCAAATAAAGAATTCATCATATTTGACGGCGCTATGGGTACTCAGCTGCAAGCTAAAGGGCTTGCCGCGGGAGAAACGCCGGAGCTGCTGAATTTCACCGCGCCGGATATGATAAAAGAGATACATTCGGAATACCTCAAAGCGGGGGCGGATATAATCACCACAAACACCTTCGGCGCGAATCGGCACAAGCTGGCGCGCTGCGGCAAAACGCCCGCCGAGGTGATACCCGCCGCCGTCAATATCGCAAAACAGGCGATAGCACAAAGCAAAAAGACCGCTTACTGCGCGGCGGATATAGGTCCTATAGGTCAGCTGCTGGAGCCTGCGGGAACGCTGCGCTTTGAAGAAGCCTACGATATATTCGCCGAGCAGGTCATCGCCGCGGAAAAGGCCGGCGCAGACATTATCATAGCGGAGACTTTTTCCGACCTCTACGAGCTTAAATGCCTTATCCTCGCGGTAAAGGAAAACAGCTCGCTGCCGCTCATCTGCTCGATGAGCTTTGAGGAAAACATGCGCACCTTTGAGGGCTGCCCTCCCGAGGCGGCGGTGCTGCTGTGCGAGGGGCTGGGCGCTGACGCGGTGGGCGTAAACTGCTCGCTGGGTCCTAACGAGCTTATGCCGGTGATAGAGCGTATTTGTTCTCTTACCAAGCTGCCGGTGATAGTCCAGCCGAACGCCGGACTTCCCGACCCTATGACCGGAAAATATAACGTACTGCCAAAGGATTTTGCCGATTCTATGGTAAACGCGGCAAAAGCCGGAGCCGCTATTCTCGGCGGCTGCTGCGGCACTACGCCGGAGTATATCTCTGAGCTTACCGCGGCGGTCTCGAAATTAAAGCGCGTAAATAGGGAGTGCGTTTCATATCCGGCGGTATGCAGCGGCACTTCGGTATGCGTGATAGACCGCCCGCGCGTTATCGGCGAAAGGATAAACCCCACCGGAAAAAAGCTGTTAAAGCAGGCGCTTAAAGATGGGGATACCGGATATATCTTAAATCAGGCGATAGAACAGACCTCGGCCGGAGCGGAGATATTGGACGTCAACGTCGGGCTGCCGGATATAGATGAAAAAGCCGTCATGGTAAAGGTGATAAAGGCGCTTCAGGGCGTATGCACCTTGCCGCTGCAAATAGATTCCCCCGACCCCGAGGTACTTGAGGCGGCGCTGAGGATATATAACGGCAAGCCTATTGTAAATTCCGTCAACGGCGAGGAAAAGAGCTTGTCCAAAATTTTGCCGCTGGTAAAAAAATACGGCGCGGCGGTGATAGGGCTTACATTGGACGAAAACGGCATTCCGAAAAAGGCGGAAAAACGTTTTGAGATAGCTAAAAGGATAACCGAACGCGCGCTTGGCATGGGGATAGCGAAAGAGGATATTTTTATCGACTGCCTTACCCTTACCGCCTCCGCAGAACAGGCGGCGGCCGACGAAACACTTAAAGCCGTCCGAATGGTAAAAGAGCGGCTGGAAGTTCATACCGTGCTGGGGGTTTCCAACATCTCTTTCGGTCTGCCTAAGCGCGAGCTGGTAAATCACATTTTCCTTGCTATGGCACTAGAAAACGGGCTCGACCTTGCGATAATAAACCCTAATTCCGAGCTTATGAGCGGTACGGTGAGAGCTTTCAGGCTGCTTAAAAATATCGACGTAAACTGCACCGAGTATATAAACGCGTATTCTGATGAATCCGCTGTGCAGTCTACCCCGCAAAAAAGCGAGGAAATGACGTTATCCGACGCTATCGCAAAGGGGCTCAAAGACAACGCGGCAAAGCTGACCGAGCAGCTTTTAACTGTCGAAGCGCCGATGGATATAATAAATAATAGGCTGATACCGGCATTGGACAAGACTGGAGCGGAATTTGAATCCGGCAAGATATTCCTGCCGCAGCTTATCCTATCAGCGGCGGCGGCGTCCGGCTGCTTTGACGTGATAAAGCGGGAGCTTTCCAAAGGCGGCAGCGCCATAAGCAAGGGCAAGATAGTTCTTGCCACAGTAAAAGGCGATATACACGACATCGGCAAAAATATCGTCAAGGTGCTGCTGGAAAATTACGGCTATACGGTTATAGACCTCGGCAGGGACGTGGATTATGAGACCGTTGTTGAAGCGGCGATAAAGCACGATGTAAAGCTGGTGGGACTCAGCGCGCTGATGACTACCACCCTTAAATCTATGGAGGAAACGATAAAGCTGCTCAGGAAACGCAAGCCCGACTGCAAAATAGTGGTCGGCGGCGCGGTGCTGACCGAGGAATATGCTATGAAGATAGGCGCGGATTTTTATTCAAAAGACGCAAAACAGACAGTAGATATTGCTAAAAAGGTTATAGGTTAAAACAAGACCGTGGAGCTTTCCACGGTCTTATGATTTATTTTTTAGTTACTATCATATCAAGCTGTAAAGCAATTTCCGGCAACGGTATGCGGTATTTTTCCAAAAGCTCGGGGCCGCAGGAATTAGAGCCTACGCCCGCCATTTTGCCGTCAATGCAGATAACGCTGCTGCCGCACTTTTCGAGCTCGAAATCGTGGCGTTTTTCGGCAAGCTCCTCCTCGGTGTACTCGGATGCGTTAAATGAAAACGTCTGCCCGGACTCAAACCGAACGGCAGTTTCCCCGTCGGATACCGTCATATATTTACAGCCGAAACGCGATGAATTTTCCTGCGGACGGATATAGTTTTCATGAAGCTCGGATATTTTCGCGGTAAATTTATCTATATAGCTTGACCTGTGCTTGTCGCAGTAGCTTTCGTTCGGGCCGTAACCGAAATATTCCAGGTTTTCAAAGCCGCTGTTCAAAAACAATCTTATTCCGAAGCGCGGGAGAAATTTCACCTTGTTTGAAGTGGTGAGTTTGCAATTTATACTTACCTTTCCGCCGGGCGATATCCTATATTCTACCTCTCCCGAAGCGAACGGCTGATACATGCTCCAGCCAAAGGACTGCCGCACCCTTATTTCGGCGCAGCCGTCGGACGAAGCGACGTTAGTTTCATACACCTTGACAACGTAATCGTTAAGGTGCGCTCTGTACCATTCGCCGCGCATGGTGTCGTTATCGGTGGGAGCGCGGAAAAAGTTGAACATTACAGGCTTATCAAGTATTTCCCTGCCGCCGCATTTTATCGAATCGAAGCAGGCTTTTCTTCTGTTAAAGCGGTATACAGTATCACCTGTGCTTACGGTAATAAACAGCGGCTGCTCGTCTGTCGTTACGCTGCCCTCGGCTGTCGGCGTGAGTATCGGGCTTTCTTTTAATACAAGCTGGTCAAAGCATACCTCGTACCCTTTTTCGCACCAGGGCAGTTTGTTCTTTGCGGTAAAGATAAATCTGATATAAACGTTATCGCCGGATATTTTCGCAGCATCCGGAATTACTACCTCTGTACTGCCCAGCGGCGGCACGGAAAATAAAAACGTTCCTTTTGCGATATGCTCGCCGTCGGAGGATATCTCATAATTGCCGTCTAACGTTCTTCCCGCGTCGTCAAAGCATAATAAGCTCTTTATAATGAAGCTGTCCGGCGCATTGCCGCGTTCTACTCTTACCGGGCGGTATACCTGCTTTAATTCAAGCAGTCCGGTATGCGGCGTCCTATCGGGGTAAACAAGTCCGTCCATGCAGAAATTGCCGTCGTTGTGCCGCTCGCCGAAATCTCCTCCGTAACCGTAACGGGGACTTCCGTCGTCGTTTTTCCCGATAGGAAAGCCGTGGTCGCACCATTCCCATACCAGCCCGCCGGCAAAACGCTCGCTGCTGTGAAATACGTTGTGATAATCCTCTAAGTCGCCCGGACCGTTGCCCATGGCGTGGCAGTATTCGCAAAGGATAAGCGGGCGCTTTTCGTCCTTATTTTCGAGATATTTTTTCATGCTGTCCGTCGACGGGTACATCTGAGATACCACGTCAAGTATATCGTCCGGCGTATCGTCCAGCTTATGGGTGCTTTCGTAATGCAGCAGCCTGGTATTATCGACGCTCTTTATATATTTTGCCGCCGCCAACAGATTTTCACCGTAGCCGCTCTCGTTGCCGAGCGACCAGAACACTACGCAGGGACGGTTTATATCGCGGGTAACTAACAGCCTTGCCCTGTCCGTTATCGCCTCTTCAAAGCGCTTATCCTTTGCTATGAGCGCAATTCCGCTATAGCTGTTCTTAGCGCTCCAACGAAAATCGTTATACACCTCAACGCAGCCGTGCGCCTCAAGGTCGGCCTCGTCTATCACATAAAAGCCGTACTCGTCGCATAAGCGGTAAAACTCCGGTGTGTTAGGATAATGGGAAGTTCTTATAGCGTTTATATTGTGCCGCTTCATCAGCTCAAGGTCTTTTATCATTTTATCCATAGGAGCATAGCTGCCGGTATCGGGATAGCTATCGTGGCGGTTCACTCCTCGGAATTTTACCGGCACGCCGTTTATTTTTACCGCTCCGTCAACAACGCGGATATCCCGTATCCCGACCTTTTCCCCTATGACCTCGCTGTCGGTGGTTATCGTAAGGTCATATAAATACGGCAGCTCAGCTGACCAGAGCATAGGGTCTTTTATAGAAAACCGCACCGCTTCTCCGTCGTTTGCCCTGCCGCAAAACAGCACTTTTCCCTCTCGGTCGGAAAAGACAAGCTCTCCGCCGCAGCCGTGCAGGGTTATCTCGATATTCGCGCTTTTTGCAGTTATATTCGGTATGGCTTTAACGCGGTAATCCTCCAGCCGCTTTTTGGGGCGGGAAAGCATATATACGTCGCGGAATATTCCCGACAGGCGGAATTTATCCTGATCTTCAAGATATGTACCGTCGCACCACTTAAGCACCGCAGCGGTGATAGTGTTGTCGCCCGGCTGCAAAAGGTCGGTTATATCAAACTCCGACATCGCGTGAGATACCTGCGTATAGCCCGCGAAAACGCCGTTTATATAAAGATAAAGACAGCTGTCCACGCCCTCAAATACCAGTATGCGCCTCATCTCGTCCGGGGTGTAGCGGTATTTTCTGCTGTATACCCCGACCGGATCGTCGTCCGGCACATACGGCGGGTCAAAGGTTATCGGATAAACTACGTTGGTATACTGAGGAACATCATATCCGTAAAGCTGCCAGTTTGACGGCACCGGTATTTTCCCCTCAGGCTCAACTGCGGTAAAGTCGTCCGGCAAATCTATAACGCTGTCGTAATAGCTGAAATCCCATTCTCCGTTAAGCAGCTCAAAGCGTGAAGAAGCCTCCCTTTTGGAAAACGGCTCTTCTCCTTTGGCAAAAGGCACGTAATAACATCTGCTGCCAAGCGTATTTACATGCAGATGCAGCGCCCGCAAATCCTCGTGAAAGGTCATCATGCTTTTAGCCGAGCCTTTTTTAGCAATAAGCGATATGTCCATAATTTTCCTCCGTGTATTTTTTTCAGAGAGTTTCCTTTTTCTTACGTCCTGCGGCAATATAAGCTACAGCTCCGACTATAAGCAGCGCCGCTCCCGCTATGGTAAGGGCTATTCTCCAATCGGAGGAAGTGCCCGCTATCTCGAATACTCCGCGCAGTCCGCTGCTGATAGTCAGCATAGCGACGCCGGAATTCCACAGGTTCTGCGTAAGTCTGTCCGGCTGCCGCTCTACCGCTAAGAATATCCCGCAGGGTATCACGCCAAGTACCATGGGAATTGCGAACATAAAGGTCATGAACGGAGAATGCACCCCGTGCGAAAATCTGTCATATACGAGAAAGAACACCGCGCAGAACACGGTCACTCCGATATATATAAATAATCGCATAAGCGCGCCTTTTTTATCCGATGTATACAATGTCGCTTACGCTCCTTTCATGTGAGGAACTGCCGTGTGAGGTGGGATTATTTACTATCCTGCCCATGAACCACATGGTAGACGAGCCGCCGCCGTCGAGGTTATAGGCGTTTACGCAGCCGAGTCCTTTCATCACTTCGGCAAGCTCGGCAAGCGATAATCCGTCGCTTTCGTCCGTCCTGCCGTCCGATACGACAAAGACGTAATGGAGCGGCTCTATCTCGCCTATCGCGGTGCGCGGGTTGGAGTTCATCGCCTGCTCCACCTCTTCGCCGTCATTAACGGTTATCTTTCCGTTTACCACCAGTCCCGGGCCGAAAGAGAATATCTGCTCCGCGCCGTTTTCGGCAAGCTCATCGGCAGAAATATCCGTTTCTTTTACTATCTCAAAGCTGCCGTCGGCGTATACAACAAGATCCTCGCTGTCGCGGCTGTACACGCTGCCGCGGTAGAGATAGCCGTTTCTCATGACGTATCCCCTATCGCGAAAGCCATAAAAATCGCCGTTTATCGCAAGTATCGCGCCGCATTCCTTTGCTATCTCGGAGGTTATCGCCTTTACGTTACGACCGAACGCGCCGTTGGCAAGTCCCGCCCTTAAATACGATGGATCGGCAAGCTTTATATCCGCTATGTAAATATCGGTGTCATGCTCTCTGACGGTATCTATATTTATCGTGATATTCTCATCGGAATAATAAGTATCGGTATAAACCGGCTCGTGCGGCTCAAAAGAAGACTCTTCGGAAGAGCCCTGCGATTCCGGCAAGATTTCAGATTCCTCTTTGGTTTCCGGTTTAGAGGAAACAATATCTTCCGGCGGTAGCGAGCTATGGCTTTCCGGTCTGCTTACGTCGATATCCTCCACCCGTACGATATCCCTCGGTATCACGAAAGCGTCCAGCAGTACGAACACCGTGTATATAGTTATAACAGCGGCGGATATTATACCGCCGATATTTATGCTTTTTTTGCCGCGTTTCATATACTTCCTCTTATCTGAATACCCAGTTTTTCTGTATCGCATAGCTTACAAAAAACAGCAGCGTGTCCACAACTATCTTGATAATTATTGTAGGAATAGGTATTATCAGCGATAGCAGCGTGACCGCTCCCGCGCTGACTAACATCTGACCTACAAACAGTATACCGTACTTTAACAGCTCTTTTCCGGCGGGATTTTTACTGCCGAACGCGAAAAATCGGTTCATCGCAAAATTAACGGCGCCCGAACCTATCCTTGCAAGCGCCGTCGCCGGAAATACCGCCGCCGTCCGAGAAAGAGGCAGCAACGATGAAAACAACAGATAAAGCAGCGCGTCCGCTATTGCTCCGGTAAGCGAGCCTATGGCGAATTTCAGAAATTTTGCGTATATCCTAAGCGAATCCGCCACCGGTCTGAAATGCGAAGAACGGTTGCCGTCCTCGTATACCGTCGTGATAGGAACGTATTTCAGCGGGAGCTTCCTGCATGCCTCGCCGAGAAAATTCATCTCGTACTCGTACCGTTCTCCGTCGGTATCCAGCGCCAACTGCTCTAATGCGGGAGGTATCGCCCTAAGCCCCGTCTGGGTGTCGGGACATTTTACGCCGTTATATATCCGAAACAAAAACGAGCTTGTCCTGTTGCCGAATTTGCTGCGAAAGGGTACATTCTTTCCCGAAAAGCTCCTTACGCCCAGCACCAGCGCGTTTTCCTCCGCACTATCCGCCACCTTTGCTATATCCTCCGGCAAATGCTGACCGTCCGCGTCGGCGGTGATATATATGCAGCTGCCGAATCTGTTTTTAGCAAAGCAAAAGCCGGTCTTTAACGCCGCGCCCTTGCCGAGGTTCTTTTCGTGCCGCTGAACAAAACAGCCCTGCCGCTCAAGCTCATCAAAGACATCTCTTGAAGCATTGCCGCTGCCGTCGTCGATAATCACTATATCATCAAGTCCCAGACCGCGCAGCTTTTCACATAATACTATAAGTCTTTTGTCCGGTCTTAACGCCGGTATTATTATCACCTTTCTTACTGACATAAGTTCACCTCAAAATAACAATACCGAACGAAGATGTATTAAAAATATCCGACCCGTGAAAAAAAGATGAAATTTTAATAATATCAGAACTTGTTGCGCTCTTTGAGCGTGCGTTCTATCGTGCGGTCCGCGTCGCGTTTTGCCGCGTCGTCACGCTTATCGTACAGCTTTTTGCCCTTGCAAAGTCCGACCTGCACCTTTACCCTGCTGCCCTTGAAATACACCGATACCGGTATAAGCGTCAATCCCTGCTGCTTTACCATTCCGAAAAGGCGCATTATCTCGCGCTTGTGCATAAGCAGACGACGTTCCCGCAAAGGGTCGCGGTTGAAAATATTTCCCTTTTCGTAAGGGGAAATGTGCATCTGCTTTATATACGCCTCGCCGTTTTCTATAGATATCCAGCTGTCTTTAAGATTCAATCCGCCGGAGCGTATGGATTTTACCTCGGTGCCGGTAAGCTCTATTCCCGCCTCTATGCTCTCCAGTATAAAATATTCATGTCTTACCTTGCGGTTATCCGCTATGGTCTTTAACATTTCCTTTTCCATTAGCTCACCCTTTTCTTTTGATAACTGTCCTTATTTTACAATATTTCGGTGCAAAATTCAAGCATATTTTGTCATACAAGGGGATTTTGCAATTATTTTTTTTAATTCTTGCGGAAAACCTCTTCAAATTCTAAAAAAATCGCTTAAAAGCACTTTTTTTAAGAAAATTTTGAAAAAAATAAGAAAACTGTTGCAAATACAGCGCAGGTATGCTATAATTTAGTAGTAAACAAGCAACAGCGTACATTTCGGGCAAAATAATCATTCGCACGGAGACCTCCGGCGGGTAATAATAGCACGTCCTTCGGGACAGCGTCGTAAATTTGCAGCTTCCCTTAATGTACGGCATAACAAACAGGAGGAGTTTAACAATGGCGTTAAAGAATCAGTACCTTATCGATCTACTGGAAACAGTAAAGAAAAGAAACGCGGGCGAGCCGGAATTTATCCAGGCGGTGACCGAGGTCTTCGAGAGCCTTCAGCCCGTAGTTGAGAGAAGACAGGACCTCGTGGACGCGGGCGTTATCGAAAGACTTGTAGAGCCCGAAAGACAGATAATCTTCCGTGTTCCGTGGGTGGACGACAACGGCAAGACCCAGGTGAACAGAGGCTTCAGAGTTCAGTACAACTCGGCTATCGGTCCTTACAAGGGAGGACTCAGACTTCATCCCTCGGTATATCTCGGTATAATCAAGTTCCTCGGATTTGAGCAGGTATTCAAGAACAGCCTTACCACTCTGCCTATGGGCGGTGGCAAGGGCGGTTCCGACTTCGACCCCAAGGGCAAGAGCGACGGAGAGGTAATGCGTTTCTGCCAGAGCTTCATGACTGAGCTTTGCAGACATATCGGCCCCGACTGTGACGTTCCCGCAGGCGATATCGGTACCGGCGCACGCGAGATAGGCTATATGTTCGGTCAGTACAAGAGGATAAGAGATGAATTTTCCGGCGTTCTTACCGGTAAGGGACTTACCTACGGCGGTTCTCTCGCAAGAACAGAGGCTACCGGCTACGGTCTGTGCTACTTCACCGATGAGATGCTCAAGGCAAACGGCAAGAGCTTCGACGGCAAGACGGTGGTAATTTCCGGTTCCGGAAACGTTGCTATCTACGCTACCGAAAAGGCTACCGCGCTCGGCGCAAAGGTAGTTGCTCTGTCCGACTCCAACGGTTACATACATGATCCCGACGGCATCGAGCTTGACATAGTAAAGCAGATAAAGGAAGTTGAGAGAAAGAGGATCAAGGAATATCTTGACAGGACTTCTCACAAGAACGTTACCTACACCGAGGGCTGCTCCGGTATCTGGACTATCCCCTGCGATATCGC
>CANRII010000041.1 GCA_947630685.1 uncultured Ruminiclostridium sp.
CCGATTTATGGGGGCTCCGCCCCCAGACCCCCGCCAAAGGGCAGGTTGCCCTCTGGACTCCCCAATTTTTATTCTATAAAATTATCCCGCTCCCTTTACGGGGGCGGGATAATTTTATGAACACATAAGGGGCTCGGGGGAGCAATCTGCTCCCAGACGGGAGCCTGAGGGCGGAGCCCTCAGTTGGCGAAGCCAAAACAAAAAAACCACCCCACCGAATTTCATCGGTGAGGTGATTGTTAATTATCGATCATTAATTACTTGAGTATTCTGAACTTGCCGATTATAGGAAGCTCTTTAGCCTTGCCGGTAACCGCGTTTACAATGCCCATTATCATGAGTATCAGCAGCGGGATGCTTATAACCAGACCGATGATGGTAACTATAACGGAAGCTACTCCCATAGCGCCGAAGTTGCCGGTCAGTATATCCGTAACAGATGTAGTCGCACTTGCGATACCGGTCACGATAGCGCTTATGATGCTGAGTATTACAGTAAGGATAAGGTCAACGATAAAGAAGACGATACCCTGATTGGTGTGGAAACGTGCATACTTGGAATCGGGTCTTGCCAGAAGCGGGATAAGGAACAGTATGCCGAGATAAGCGAACAGAGAGATTATCTTGTTCTGCTGGATGTCGGCGGGATCAAATTCCGCAGTAGTGTCCGCGGTATTCATTATGTTCTGGGCAACGTTCTGTGCAGTTTGAGCAGCAGAAGCCTTTACAGGTTCGCCGCATGCAGGACATACGTTTGCGCCCTCGGGGATCTCAGCCCCGCACTTGTTACAAAAAGCCATTTTTTACCTCCAAAAATTCCGATCAAACGGATAATTACAAGTAAATTATAGAACTTATTTGCGCTTTTGTCAATTAAAATCCTCGGTGTACCGTGAATTTTTATATAAATATACAAAAAAACGCTGTAATTTTGGCTATTTTTTAGGCGGTGCGTATACGGGCGGTCTGACGCTGCGCCATGACAAGATCATAATACACGCCTTTGTTCTTCAAAAGCTCGGTATGAGTGCCTATCTCCGCGACTCTTCCGCGGTCGAGCACTATCAGCCTGTCGGCGTTGGCAAGCGTGGACAAGCGGTGCGCTATCGCGATAGTAGTGCGCCCCTCTATCAGCCGATCAAGCGCGTCCTGTATCTGTTTTTCGGTCTGGGTATCCAGCGACGCGGTCGCCTCGTCTAAAATAAGTATTTTCGGATCGTGCAGTATTGCCCTGGCAATAGCGACGCGCTGGCGTTCACCACCTGAGATGTTGTAGCCGCGCTCTCCGACTATCGTATTATAGCCGTCCGGCATACGGGTGATAAAATCGTGGCAGTTCGCGGTCTTGGCGGCCTGCACTATCTCTTCAAAGGTAGCGTCCGGCTTGGCATAGCGGATATTGTCCAGTACCGTGCCGTTGAATAAAAACGTTTCCTGAAGCACCACGCCTACCTGGGAACGCAGCGAGCTTTGCTCTATGTCGCGTATGTCGGTGCCGTCTATTTTTATCGTGCCGGAGGTGGGGTCGTACAATCTCATAACGAGATTTATCAAGGTGGATTTTCCCACGCCGGAATGTCCCACCACGCCTATCATCTCGCCCTTTTTGATCTCAAAGCTGATGTCTTTGAGCACCGGATTATACGCCTTGTAGCCGAAGAACACGTTTTCAAACCTAATATCGCCGTTTACCGTCATCGGCTTTGCGTCCTCGCGGTCGGAAAGGTCGTTCTCCTCCTCGAGCAGCTCGAACACGCGGCTGGCGCTTACTCCCGCCTGGGCGAGCGCGCGGGGCAGCGAGGTCAGCCATTGTATCGGTCCGTACAGCATATAAACGTAAGCGGTGAACTGCACCAGCTCGCCTATCTGCATACTGCCGCCGAGTATCATGCTGCCGCCGAAGTACAGCGCGCAAAATTCTCCTATGCTGAAAAGGTACCGTATCGGCGGCTGTACTAAATACCAGACCACCTCGGCGTTCTTTATCGAATCCGACCACGCTTTGGACGCCTTGCGGTAATTCTCGCAGGCGCGCTTTTCTCCGCCGTAGTTTTTCACCACGCGTTCTCCGTGAAGAACGTCGTGCAGCAGCTCCGACGCGCGGCATTGACACCGCCAGGAACGGCTGTATCTCACGCTTATTATATTAAAGGATTTCACCGACAGATACGCCGCGAGCGGTAATGGCAATACCACTATCAGCGCGAGCCGCCAGTTGGTAAAGAACATTATTATCACCAATGCGACAAGCGCCACAGTCTGGAATATCATGTCCTTGCCCTGCTTGGTAACGAAGTCCTGCAACACGTTTGAATCGGAGGATACGCGGTTGATAAGCTCTCCGGGGGTGCGTCGGGAAACGTTGCTCATCGACAGCTCCTGCGTCTTGTTGAAGATGTCCCGCCGCAAGTCCCGCCCGTAAGCGGTGGAGATCTTGTAATTCATATGCTCCTGCAATAACCGGAATATCATCGTACCGAGGTTTATCCCCAGCATACAAAGCGCTATCTTGATAAATAACGCCCAGTCGCTGTTGTTCGGCACGATAAGGTCGTCGATAAGCACGCGCTGGAAAATGGGGTTCACCACGTCCGCCGCGTACAGTATAAAAGTAGCGGTAAGCGCGAGAAAAAACTGCGTTTTATATGGCGCGAGCCTTTTTATCAGCTTTATGAACACGCCCTTTTTCGCGGAGCAGAACACGCACTTCTTTCCGCGCATGACCGCGCCGCAGACCGGGCAGGTCGGCTCGTCCGCGTCGGTCTTTTCCGCGAAAACGCCGGTGTTTATGTAATGCTCGATTATCTTTGCAAGCTCCGCGTACCGCAGAAAATATTTCTGATTGAAAGCGCAGACGCATTCCCACTTTCCGTGCTCGTCCTTTACGCAGAGCATGGAACAGCCGATAAGCTGCTGCACCTCTATCTCAGCGATACGTTCGGTGGGATATTCCTTTATCAACTCCCCGCCGACGTATACCGAGAGTTTTTCCTTTACCGCCGTTAGGTGACCGTCGACGTGCTTGGTTTTGCGGTCAAGGTCGAAAGGAAGTGAAAAAGTCACGTCGCTTTCGTTTACGCCTTTCGGCAGCGATATTTTAAGATCCATTATCTTTCCTTTCAGTTAGATGAAAAGCTGCAATCGTTTTATGCTCGCCTTATCCATCTTGGATATCTCGGGTATGATATAACGGTTCCCGTCCGCGTCGGTGACGCTTATCATTTTGTTTTGTATCATGCGGAAGTTATGCCACCAGTCGTTGACGGCTATCCTTTTATCTCCCGCGGTGGTCTCCGCCTCCAAAAAGAGATACCCCATTCGGTTGTCCGTTATCTTCTTTATCCTTGTGATAATAGGGATATAATACTTAAAATCCAAAAACTCCTCCGCCGTTTTCCTTTGCTGCTCGGACAGAGCGTCTATATCCTTTATCACGCCTATTTCTTTCCATTCCTCGCGGTCGTTTTTGTAAGAGGCGCTGATGTACCGCGTGCCGCTTATGAACGGTACTAACCTTGTCAGCGTGACGCGGTGCCACTCCTCCCCCTCGTATCTTAAAGTAAGCAGACCGCTGTCCTCCGGTATAAGCTCTAATTTATCCGGTTCTAGTAATTTTAATGTATCGACTTCATATATCGTTTCTGTATTTTGTTTCATTTTAATCCCCTATTCCTATAGACTTAAGCGACAAGGACTGCAATCGGTAAAGCTCGAAATACGCGCCTTTTTGTCGAATAAGCTCGTCGTGCGTGCCGCTCTCTTTAAGCTCGCCGTTTTCTATAACGTTCAGCATATCCGCGTCGCGGAGCGTCGACAAGCGGTGAGCTATCGCGATTATCGTCCTGCCCTGCTTGAGGTTGTCTATCGCGTTTTGTATCTTTCTCTCGGTGGCGGTGTCCATCGCGGCGGTCGCCTCGTCGAGTATCAGGATATTCGGCTTTTGTATAAGCGCGCGGGCAATCGAGATACGCTGCTTTTCACCGCCGGAAAGGCTTATCCCGCCGCTGCCTGTAATGGTGTCATAGCCGTCCGGAAGCTGCATGATAAAGTCGTGGGCGTTGGCGTTCTTCGCCGCTTGTATGACCTCCTCCATATCCGCGTCGGGTCGGGCGTAGCGTATATTGTCGGCGATAGTGCCCATGAACAGATAAGTTTCCTGCGATACCACGCCGATACTTTCCCTCAGCGCGGAAAACGGTATTTGCTTTATCGGTATGCCGTCTATCAATATCTCGCCGGAGGTGACGTCGTACATGCGGGAAATAAGGTTTATCATGGTGGATTTTCCCGCGCCGGTCTTGCCGACGATACCGGTGAATTTTCCCGCCTCGGCCTTGAACGACATATTTTTGAGCACCGGTCTGCCCGCCTCATACTCAAAGGTAACGCCCTTGAATTCTATATTGCCCTTAAGACCTCCGTCGGGGATATCGGCGGGGTGCTCCGGCTCTTTTACGGTCGGCTCGTTGTCCAGTATCTCGAACATTCTCCCCGCGGCGTCGGTACAGCGCGTCCAGTCGTTGCCCATGTACATGAAGAAGAACATAGGATCCCATATCACGCCGAAATAGCTTATCAGTAGAGTAAGACCGCCGAACTGCAATTGCCCGTTAAGCACCAGAAAAACGCCGAGGCAGTAGATAAGCCCGTTGAACACCGCGTATACGCCCTGCTGCACCGGGAAGAACCACGCGCTGCGGCGGCTGCGGTTGTAGTCGGCGGTGTATAACGCGTCGTTTCGCGTGCCGAATCTTTCTATCTCCTGTTCCTCTCTTGCGAACGCTTTTACCACTCGGTGACCGTTCAGCGCGTCGGTCAGCACCGCGTTCACTCCCCGGCGGGCTATGTCGCGGTTGCGCCAATGCCTGCGCTGTCCTCTCATCCAGACAAATTCTCCCGCCAATACCAAAAACGCTATCCCGAACATACACAGCGCTATCAGCGGGTTTATCATCAGCATAAGCACCACCAGCCCCAGTATCTTTATCACGTTTGAGATACACTGGGGCATGATATCGGTAAAGAAGAAATATACGTCGTTGCTGTCCCTGTCCACCCTGCTCATAAGCGAGCCGGTCTGTTTGTTTGTAAAAAAGGACAGCGAAAGGTTCTGCATCGCCTCAAAAATTTTCGTCCTCAGATCGTGGACTACTTTAGGAGCTATGCAGCTGATAACTATTCCGTACCCGATAGAGAAAATGGTAGAGATAAGAGAAAAGCCCGCCATAGCAGTAACTACGGGTAGTATTTGTCCGTACATGCTGCCGCTCTCGCTCAGCACGTCGTCATACAGTAATTTTGTCCCGAAATACGGGGAGATAAGCCCCAGCGCGACTGACAGAAATATCATCGCCAGTATCGCCGCCATCTGCCATTTGTAATTCCCGAACATGCCGAGCAGCCGCTTGAATATCCAGCTGCGCTTGGTGCAGTACGGACAGAACCGGCGGTTGGGGTCGGGATATTTGCGCTGACATTTTGGGCAGTATATATGCCGGTCGTCCAGCGCGGAATCGTCCGGCGTTTCGTTTCTTTTAAGGCAGTCGAAGCGGCGGCAGAACTGCTCGAATTTCTCCGAAAAGCCGCTTGAAAATCTGCCCAGCGGCAATTCCCTGCCGTCGGTCATCTTCGCGATAAGGCGGCAGGTGTACTGGTATCTGTCCACAAACAGCCGCTCGATATCCGCGTTTTCATATTCGGCAAAATCCTTAAAATCGAATGCCGAATCAAAAGTCTTTTTGTTTCTTACCAGTCTGTCATATCCCGACAGGATATAAAGACGGTCAGAGTCATAGGTTATGTATACGTCAAAATAACAGCCGTCGCTGTCCATATCCGCTTTGACGCAGTACAGCAGCTTATCGGTATCTACCGCGCGGGCAGAAAACGCAGCGCTTACCGCGTCGGTCAGCTTGTCAAAGTATTTAATCACGGAATAAAGTCCCTCTCCACGGGAAAACGACGGAGAAGCTTCATTTACGGTCAGAGGACGATATAGCCCACCTTTTTATATACCTTCTGCAAGGTCCTTCGGCTGGACTTGAACGCCTTTTCCGCGCCGTTTTTCATACATTCTTCGATGTATTTTTTATCGGCGGAAAGGCGTGCGTATTCCGCCTGTATCGGTGCGAGGCGGTCGGCGGTAGCTTCTCCCACCGCCAGCTTGAATTCGCCGTAGCCTTTGCCGTCAAATTCTTTCTCCGTTTGCTCGTATGTCTTGCCGGTGACCGCCCCGTATATCGTCATAAGATTGTTTATGCCGTCCTTGCCGGGCGCGTATCTCACGTGAGAATCGCTGTCTGTCACCGCGCGCTTGAATTTTCTTATAATGGTGTCCCTGTCGTCAAGCACCGATATGCTTGCGTTGGGGTTTTCGTCCGATTTGGACATCTTTTTGGTCGGGTCCTGCAAAGACGCTATCTTTGCGGTGTCTGTCGGGATATACGCCTCCGGCAGGGTGAAAACGTCGCCGTATATGTTATTGAAGCGCATCGCTATATCCCTTGACAGCTCAAGATGCTGCTTCTGGTCTATCCCGACCGGCACGAGGTCAGCCTGATAAAGCAGAATGTCCGCCGCCATCAGCACCGGATAGGTGAACAGTCCGGCGTTGATATTCTCCGGGTGCTTTGCGGATTTGTCCTTGAACTGCGTCATGCGGGACAATTCTCCGAACTGCGTAAAGCAGGACAGCACCCAGGAAAGCTCCGCGTGCTGGCAGTTTTGGCTCTGGACGAACGCGGTGGAATGCTCCGGGTCTACCCCCATCGCAAGCAGCAGCGTGTAGCTTTCGTATACCTGCTTTCTAAGCTGCTGCGGGTCCTGCCTTACCGTTATCGAATGAAGATCCGCTATACAGTAGGTGCAGTCGTATTCCTGCTGTAATTTTACCCAGTTGTCCAGCGCGCCGAGATAATTCCCCAGCGTCGGCGTATTGGTCGGCTGAATGCCGCTTAATATCTTTTTTCTTTCTTTTTCCATCGTAAAGCTCCTTATTATGGATCATCTGTAAAAATCTCTTGCGACCTCGGCGAGGATATCCACGCCTTTTTCTATCTGTTCGTCGGTCGGCGTGGAATAATTCAGCCTGAACGATAAGCAGGGAGCGTTCTCGTTTACTAAAAACGCGTTGCCCGGCACTACCGCTACCTTGTTCTTGACCGCTTTTTTGCAAAAATAATTCATATCGCCGTCCGGCAGCGTTCCCCATATAAACAGACCGCCCTCCGGCTCGGTAAACTTTATCGACTTGGGCATGGTCATTTTCAGCTTGCCCAGCATAAGATCGGATTTCTTCCTGTAGATCTCCTTAAGTCCGTGGATATGCTCCTCAAAGTCGTTTTCGGTGACGAACCTGTACGCTATCATCTGCGGAAGTATCGAGGTATGCACGGTGGATACCTGCATACATACCACCGCCTTTGCGATAACGTTGCTCGGCGCGCACATGTACCCTACTCTCAGTCCCGGCGCTAAGACCTTTGAGAACGTTCCGGCATAAATGACGTTGCCGGTGGTGTCCATGGATTTTATCGTCGGAAGATCGTCCCCCGCGAATCTCAGATCGCCGTAGGGGTTATCCTCAAGAATATATACGTTGTACTTTCTCGCAAGCTCTATCACTTTTTTGCGCTTTTCAAGGCTCATGGTGATACCGGTCGGGTTCTGGAAATTCGGGATAAGATAGATGAAAGCCACCCGCTGGTATTTCTGCAAAGCGCGCTCTAGCTTGTCGGTGTTTATGCCGTCCTCTTCCATCTCTATCCCTACCAGCTTTGCGTTGTAGGAACGGAACGCGTTGAGCGAGCCGATAAAGGTCGGAGCCTCGCAGATTATAACGTCGCCCTCGTTGCATATCTCCTTGGTAGCGACCTCGATAGCCTGCTGCGCACCGGAGGTTATTACCACCTCATCGTCCTTGCCGAGCATATTCTTCTTGGCAAGGTCGTCGCGTATCCATTGTCTGAGCGGCGCGTAACCCTCCGTTACGGAATATTGCAAAGCGTCTATCGGCGTTTCGGTAAGTATCTCGTTCGTTATCCTCTTTATTTCTTCTGCCGGGAATGCCTCTGGCGCGGGGTTGCCCGCCGCAAAGCTTATTACCGACGGGTCCGCGGTGAATTTGAGTATCTCACGTATCGCCGACGGCTGCAAAGCCTCCACTCTATAAGAAAATGCGTTCATATCAAATATTACGTCACGCCGCGCAAACGGCGCGATGCTCCTCCCTCTTTTGTATTTTGCCTTGTTATGGGTTGGCAATATGTATATTTTATCACAAATTAAATGGGATTGCAAGCGTAATATCTATATTTAACGCGTTTTTTTGAAGAAAATCCGAAAATTCCAATTTACATTTTTTGCCATAGACATATCAAACATTTGCAAAAAAACAGTATTGACAGGTATTTGATACGGTGATAAAATTATGCTGTAATCTAACACGACCGATACACGGGGAGCTTGTGAGGCAGGCTGAGAGGGAGTACACAACTCCGACCCGCTACCTGATTTGGGTAATGCCAACGTAGGGAATGTGAAAATATATGCGATTCACTTCCTGAGGTATCAGGGAGTGTTTTTTATGAAAGGATGGTTTTATGAAACCGAATTACAAAACACAAATAGTAAAGCTCGCTATAGCGGGCGTACTGATCGCGCTAGGCGCGGTGCTGAGCGGCACGTTCTCGTTCCCGATAGGCTCGGTGAAATGCGCGCCGTTCCAGCACATGATAAATGTGCTGGCGGGAATAATCCTAGGCCCGTGGTACGCGGTGGCGATGGCGTTCATCACCTCGCTGTTAAGGATAGCGAACGGCACGGGAACGTTATTTGCCTTTCCGGGAAGCATGATAGGCGCGCTTTGCTGCGGACTTGCGTTCCGTTATCTGTTCACTAAAAGGCCGCTTGCGGCGCGTATCCCGATAGCGGTAGCGGGAGAGGTGATAGGCACCGGTATAATCGGCGCGATGGCTACATACCCGATAGCGGTGTTTATCCTCGGCAACAGCGACACCACGCTGTTCGCAAACGTTATCCCGTTCCTTGTAAGCACCGCGGTAGGCTCCGCGATAGCGGCGGTACTGGTATTCTCGCTTTCCAGAGCGGGGGTAATAAGGAGATTTATATTACAAGAGGATAAAAAGGCGGAGGAGTGATTTCTTGGGGCGCTGCCCTCAGACTCCTGCCAGAGGGCAGGTTGCCCTCTGGACTCCCCAAACCCCAAATTTTTTGAGTTATGTTCTTAATCTCCGCCGAGTGCATGTTGTTCTTAAACTCTTATATATTTATATAAAATTATCCCGCTCCCTTTACGGGTGCGGGATAATTTTATAGTCATGTCAGGGGTCTGGGGAGCGACACGCTCCCCAGCGGGGGCTTGGGGGCAGAGCCCCCATAAACGGGGGTACGGGGGCGGAGCTCCCATAAACCTTGACATTTTTTCGCTAAAGCTATATAATAGTAAAGAGTGACTCAAAAACGAAAGAAGGGATACCTATCAGCTGGGAGGTAATTTGGGAGTATCTCCCCCTTTACGCCGACGCGCTGGGGCTTACTCTTTATATAGGCTGGTTCGGTGTGCTGCTTGCGACGCTGCTGGGACTTGCCGCCGCGTTTGTCCAGTATTTTAAGATACCGGTGCTGCGGCAGATAGTTAAAGTATATATCGAGCTTTTCCGTAATACGCCTTTACTGATACAATTGTTTTTCTTATATTTCGGACTGCCGAGGGTATTAGGCATCTCCCCCTCGCCGGAGCTTTGCGGCGTGATAGGGCTGGGACTGCTGGGCGGCAGCTATATGGCGGAGGCGTTCCGCAGCGGGCTGGAAGCGGTAGACAACGTCCAGACCGAAAGCGCGCTGAGCTTAGGCATGACAAGGCCGCAGGCGCTCAGATACGTGATATTCCCGCAGGCGGCGGCGATAAGCATGCCCGCGTTCGTTGCGAATATAATATTTTTGCTCAAGGAAACCAGCGTGTTCAGCGCTATCAGCCTTATGGATCTGATGTTCACCGCAAAGGATCTTATAGGCATGTACTCAAAGACGGTGGAATGTCTTGCGATGCTGGTGGTATTCTATCTTATTATACTGCTGCCGGTATCGATACTCGGCTCTGTCGTCGAAAGGAGGCTAAGACGTGGAAGCTTTGGGGATTGACGTACTGTTCAAGGGCAGTAACTTTATGCGGCTGCTCGGTGGACTTTGGGTGACCGTCGAGCTTAGCCTTATCTCGGTGGCGATAAGCATGGTTTTGGGCGTGCTGTTCGGGATAATAATGACCTCGAAAAATAAGGCGGTAAAGATAATATCCCGCATATATCTTGAAGTAGTCAGGATAATGCCGCAGATGGTATTGCTGTTTATAGTCTTTTTCGGCGCGACAAGGGCGTTCGATCTTAACTTTTCTGCGGAGACCGCCTGCGTGATAGTATTCGCGTTCTGGGGAACGGCGGAGATGGGCGACCTTGTAAGAGGCGCGGTCACCGCGATACCGAAGCACCAGTACGAAAGCAGCTACGCGCTGGGTCTTACCAAGTCGCAGACCTATTATTATATAGTGATACCGCAGACGCTGCGCCGGCTTATACCGCTTTCCATAAATCTCGTCACAAGAATGATGAAGACCACCAGCCTTATCATGATGATAGGCGTGGTAGAGGTAATGAAAGTGGGACAGCAGATAATAGAAGCCAACCGAATGACCTCTCCGAACGCGGCGTTCGGCGTTTACGCGACGATATTCCTGTTCTACTTTATCGCCTGCTGGCCGATAAGCCTGCTCGCAAGCAAATTAGAGAAAAAATGGAGCGACTGACAAAACTATTTTGAAACGAGGTATAAGACATGGCGGGACAATTACTTAAAGAAACGCTGCTTAAAATAGACCACTTAAGAAAAGCCTACGGAGATACCGTGGTGCTGAAAGATATCAGCCTTACCGTACATAAAGGCGAGGTCATCGTTGTGATAGGACCGTCCGGCTGCGGCAAAAGCACCCTGCTGCGCTGCATAAACGGGCTTGAGCCGATACAGGGCGGAAGTATCACCTTGCAGGATAAGCCCATAGACGGACAAAGCAAGGATATCGCACAGATAAGGCAAAAGCTCGGCATGGTGTTCCAGAATTACGAGCTTTTCCCGCATAAAACGGTATTACAGAATATAATGCTCGCGCCGCTGAAAGTCCAAAAGCGGGACAAGGAAGAGGTCAGACAAATGGCGGAGCAATGGCTGGAAAGAGTGGGACTGCTCGACAAAAAGGACAGCTATCCGCGCCAGCTTTCCGGCGGACAGAAGCAGCGCGTCGCTATCGTTCGGGCGCTTTGCATGGAGCCGGAGATAATGCTGTTCGACGAGGTCACCGCCGCGCTCGACCCCGAGATGGTGCGCGAGGTCTTAGACGTTATACTTGCGCTTGCAAAGGCGGGAAGAACGATGGTGATAGTTACTCACGAAATGTCCTTTGCCCGCGCCGTCGCCGACCGCGTACTGTTCTTAGACGGCGGGGAGATAGTGGAGGAGGCGCTGCCGGAGGTATTTTTCGACCATCCGAGTACCGACCGCGCAAAGAAGTTCTTAAGCACCTTTACATACGACGCCGTGCGTCATCACGACGTGCCGCAGAATTATTAAAAGCTGAAAAATTTTAGGTAAATGACATTTTTCCTATTGACAAATCCGTAAAGATGTGGTATTATTTGCTTATCCTACAAAAAAGGTAGGCATTAGATACACCGAAAGGAGAGCAAAAGAAATGAAGAAAAGAAAACTGCTCAAAAAGCTGATAGCTCTGCCGCTTATCGCAGCTATGACCGCGGGGATACTGGCGGGCTGCGGCGCGTCCGAAAGCTCGGGATTTCGCACGGTAGACCAGATAAAGCAAAGCGGTACCGTAAGAATAGGCGTTTTCTCGGATAAAAACCCGTTCGGCTATATAGACGAAAACGGCGAATATCAGGGTTATGACATCTATCTTGCAGAGCGTATCGGAAAGGATCTCGGGGTGAATATCGAGTATGTTTCCACCGAGGCGGCGAGCCGCACCGAGTTTTTACAGACCGGCAAGGTGGATATTATCCTCGCTAACTTCACCGTTACCGACCAGCGCAAGGAAGAGGTGGACTTCGCGCTTCCTTACATGAATGTGGCGCTTGGCGTGGTATCCCCCTCCGACAAGGTGGTAGACGACCTTAGCAAGCTGGGCGAAAACGACGAGGTGATAGTTATTTCCGGCACTACCGCGGAAACTTATTTCACCGAGAATTATCCCGATATCAAGCTGCAAAAGTACGACACCTACGCCAGCGCAAAGACCGCTCTTGAAAATAAAAACGGCGTCGCGTGGGCAAACGACAACACCGAGGTAATAGCTTACGCTATGCAAAACGAGGGCTACACGGTAGGAATACCCTCTTTGGGCAGCGAGGACACTATCGCTCCCGCAGTTACCAAGGGCAACGAAACGCTGCTTAACTGGCTGAACGACGAGATAACCGCACTCGGCGAGGAAAAATTCTTCCATGCGGATTACGAGGCTACTCTGATGGACACTTACGGCGCGGAGTATGAAGATCAGCTGGTGGTAGAAGGCGGCAAGACCGAATAAAGTATTTACATTAAAAAATTCCTCCCGGTGTTACGGCCGGGGGATTTTTTTGACGGTATCGCTTGAGCTTTCCTGCAAAATCAACAGTAAAACGCTCTAATATTTAATACTTATGAGAGCATTTGATACAAATCAGTACAATGCAGGCGAAGCGACCAACTGGGGTTATCAGGTTTATCAGGCTGATACCGAAAACGGCGACCTGACCGCAGGTTACAAGGGAACCGGAACTGTAAAGGCATCGCTCAAGGAAATGGCCGACGCTTTTACAGTGGAATATCCCGACATCCCCACCACCGAGATAACTCAGGTGAGAATGGGTACATGGAACGGTATTAAGGTAACCGGTATGACTTTACCGGATCTCATAGTAGATACTGTTCCCGGCAGCACCGACTTTAACAACGGCGATCCTACCAACGTTATCAAGCCCGCCAGCTCAGGCGTTCTTAAGGATGACGGCGGTAAATATATTCTGAACGTCGTTAACGCCGCAGGTGAAGAAGATAACATCTTAGGCGACAGCGTCACGGACCTTTCCGGCGCGGTAGCTATCGGCGTACACTTTGAAGTTTCCGAGTTTGAGGACTACGGTAAGGAGTTCAACGTTGACATCCTCGTTTCCGACAACGGCGGAAGCAATCAGGCAAACTTCACCGATGCTGAAGGCGAAGTATACGCTGACGGTGTTACCACCGAGGCAGCTAAAGTAACCGGAAACGGCGACTACATCGCATGGGCAATGTTTGACGAGCCTATCGAGGTTACCGATGACTTCTATATGGCGCTCGTCACCAGCATCGAGAAGGCAGCTGCGGCTGAGCTTGAAGCAGACGACGGTCTCCCCGTTATAAAAGTTCTTGAGATCGGCGTACAGGACGGCACTCCCGCTCAGGAGGACACCAGCAGCGACAACGAGACCAGCGACAATCCTCCGACAGCAGACGACAGCGACGACACTTCTACTCCCGATGATAACCCCGGTACCGGTGTTACTCTGGCAGTAGTTCCTGCGGCTCTTGCAGCAGCAGCTCTGGTTGGCGCAACAGTAGCTATCAAGAAAAGAAAGTAATTAAATTCCAATGAATTTTTGGGTACGGGCAAGTCCCGTACCTTTTTTGTTTACGAAAAAATGCGTTTGATTATTTGAAATAAAGGGTTTATATACGCCATAAAAACAAAAGCCGTTTTACAAGCGTTTTAAGCTCGTTTTACGGCTTTTTACTTATCAAAGGTAATTCTTACGGTAAGACGCATACCCCTCTTAAACGAGCGTATTTTGCCCTTAAACGAAGTGCTCTATCTGCGCTTGGATCCTTAAAGCCCTGTACGGCTCTTTCACGCAAGGCTGAATGATCGTGTGGCTGTAAAATAAAAAAGACGCTCTTAAACAAGCGTCTTTTTGTTATTTGGTTTTGTTTATCAGCCGTTGCCTACTTCAACGACGTAGATATCCACAAGCTGATAGCCCCATGCGCAGGCGTCGTTATAGTGCTGTTCGTTGCCCATGTATACGTCCACCGGAATGGTGCCGTCCATCATGCCGTTTCCGGTATCGGCGGCTATCGCGTAGCCGTAGCAGATATCGTTATTCTGTCCTACGATGTACAGCAGCGAGCCGTAAGGGATAACGTTCGGGTTTACCGCAACGGTGCCTATCTCGGCGGGTCTGCCGCTGGCGGTCATAGCTCCGTCGTAAGCGGTATATGCGGTGGCGGGTCCGGAGATGATGTACTCATAATTTACCGGTCTGCCGTTTTCCAGCACTATCGCCGGATCGTCCAGCTTGCAGTAAGGTTCTGCGACTGCCGCGCCCTGTGCGATGACCTCGTCTACCCTTTCGGATATTACCTTAGTTTCGGTGAAAGAGTCTGTCTTTTTGCCGTCGATATATACATCTGTCACCGTGGTTTCCTTTACGCCGTCAACGCCCTCGGTAACAACGTGACTTGTGCCTATCACCGAAAGATTATCGGCTACCGTCTTGGTCTCGAACGGGTCTACCTCGCGGCTGGTCTTTACCTTTTTCTCCACGCGGGAAACCTTTATCTCGCAGGGAGCGGTTATTTTTTCATCCAGCGGTACGGAAACTATGTCGTCCTTGCCGAGCGTGATATCGGCGTCGCTGAGCAGCTTTTCTACGGTATCGCCGTTGCAGGAAACTGTGGCGGTCTTGCCGTCCGCAGTCACCTTGACCTCAAACGCGCGGGTGATCTCTATGCTGCCGCCGTCCTTTATCACGGAGCCTAAAGAGGGAGCTACCTTGTCGTTATCGCCGAGAGCTACTCCCGCTTGATCTAACAGGTCGGCAACGGTGCTGTCGATGCTGTACGCGGTGTTTACCTCTGTTCCGTCAACTATGATCGGTACCTTGAACGCGCGTATCACCTTAAGCTCCGCCGCGTGTGAGCCGTCGTCAAGCTCGGTAAATTCTACCCGGTCGTAAGCGCCGGTGGATATGCTGTTCTCCTCAAGTATGCTCTTCGGGTCGGAGTGCATGGTATATACCGTGCGCTCGCTCTCCCCGTCCTTTATTACTACATCATATCTGAAATATGCGATCCCTGTCAGCAGGAATACGCTGAATACGCTGGCGAATATGACAGCCAGCTTCAAAAAGGCTTTTTTTGATACGCGCAGCCTCATTACGCGCTCCTTATTGAATACAGTAAACATTTTACCCTATCCTTTCTCACTTAGGAATTGCCCTGGAATTTAAGCTTTGGGCGTATCCCTTTGTTTTGAAAAAATCGGTTTAGTGTTTCGTTTGCTTTGACGTGGTTTTTCGGTGTTTATATATTAAATAGTGTCATGTCTTTTTTATTTCCGATTTTTACCCTGCGGAAAGCTCCACATTACATATTATCGGCGACAATCCAATTATAAAACCTCGTTTTGTAAATGTCAAATAATTTGAAATCACCATTTTTGTAGAAAATGCACAAAAAATTTTTGTAACCGTTTTGTAACCTTTTTGTTACCGTTTTGTAATAAATAAAATTCTGTAATTCTTTGTAAAATTTTGTAACTAATATTGTGAAATTCGCCAAAAATCACTTTATTCGGATTCGACAAAAACTTTACCAAAAAAGGCTGCTGTTTGAGCTCGTGATTTTAGATACATTGCACAAAGCGGGCTTTTCGGCGGGGAAATTCGCCGGTTGGAAAACTTTTCTAAAAAACCTTTTGGTATTTACTTGACAGTAAAATAACTTTATGATATACTTAACTCAAACTAAGAGCAGAGGGGATCGTCTTGGAATACAAAGACAGAAAGCTGCGATTCGAGCTTAAATTTCCGGCGACTGCGGCACAATGCGAGGTGCTGCGGCAGCGTTTTTCCGCGGTCATGGCGCCGGACGAGCACGGGGCGCGGTACCGCATAACCAGCCTTTATCTGGACGATATATACATGAGCGCGTACAATGACAAGCTGCTCGGCGGGGACGTGCGGAAAAAGTACCGCATACGCACCTACGGACTGGACCCGAACCTGCTGCGGTTTGAATGCAAGTACAAGGACCGTGACATGACCTCAAAGCGCGGCATGTGGATAACCAAAGAGCAGTACGACCGTATCGCCGCGGGGGATCTCTTTTCGATAGGGCGAGAAGCGCCGGAGGGGTCTGTGCTGTGGGACGCGTCGGTGAGCAACGCGCTTGCGATGCTGGGTCCCTCGGTGATAGTGGATTATAACAGAGAGGCGTTCGTAAGCCGCGAGGGGAACGTAAGGTTCACCATCGACAGCGCGCTTAAAGTCGGGATATTCTCTTGGGATATGTTTTCTCCGCAGGTGAGATTTGTTCCGATAACGAACGCATATGCCGTTATAGAGGTAAAGTACGACGAGCTGCTGCCGGAGCATTTAGCGGGGCTGCTCAGCGGAGTAAAGCTGGAGCGTTCGGCGTTTTCAAAATTTCTTATCTGCCGCGACAAGCTGACCGAGCTTAATAAAATCGTTTACTGATAATTCAGCCTAAGCTGAAAAAAATAAATTTCCGTTAGCAAAAGGAGCTATGAGCGAAAAATGACCGACTTACTTACTGTCATGGAACAGAATACCGACGATATATGGTCGATGATAGGGCAGAGCTTAGACCTTTCGGTGCAGTTACAGGACTTGTCGCTGCCGAGGATATTGCTTGCGATGCTGACCGCGACGATATGCGGACTGATAATTTACTTTGTGTATCGCCTGTTCTACCGAGGGGTAGTATACAGCGATAATTTCAACATACTTGTCCTGCTGGTAACGGTGGTGACCGCGTTTATCATAATGACGATAAGCGTAAATGTGGTGTTGTCGCTCGGTATGGTCGGCGCGTTGTCTATCGTGAGGTTCCGCTCCGCGATAAAAGACCCGCTGGACGTAGGCTTTTTATTCTGGGGAGTAGCCGCCGGACTTACCGCCGGTGCGGGATTATATTTCCCCGCGCTGATAGGCTCGGTATTTATCGCGGTGCTGTACATAATCCTTACGATTATAAAAAAGGAGCGCCGCTGCTACCTGCTGGTGGTACGCTATGCCGTCGGCGCGGAGGAGAACGTGAACGCCATGCTCGGCACGCTGCGCTATCGTCTTAAAAACAAAACGCAGGTGGACGACCGGCTGGAGCTTACCATTGAGATAAAGGTGAAGAACAACGATACTTCGCAGATCTCCCGTTTCAAGGCGATCGAGGGAGTTGACAGCGTTACATTGCTTGAGTATAACGGTGAATATATGAATTGATAACAATACAACAAAAATACCCCTCCCGTACGGGAGGGGTATTTTTGTTTAATAGAAAATGAAGGGATTACAGAGGGCGGCTGCCCTTTGAAGCCGATTTTTTCGTGGGCTGTCCAAGCCTCGACTAGGGGCTGCCTCTCCTAAAACCCCTGCGTGCGCTTTCTATGAAGGGCGCTTGATAACTTTGCAATACAGTACGTCCGAAACGTTGCTGCTTGGCATTTGGCTGCTTGGCGGAGGCATTATAAAGTCCTTTTATTATCTTGTTATCCTTTTGACCATGCGTTTTTGCCCACCCGCCCGCCCCATTTGTTTGGGGCTCCGCCCCAAGCCCCGATTTTTTATTTTTGGGCTACCGATATACTCATGTTTGCAGACAGGTTACAAACTCGTGCTTTTTTGGGCGGAGCAAAGCCCGATTATGGGGCTACGCTAAGCCTCGACTAGGGGCTGCCTCTCCTAAAACCCCCTGCGTGCGCTTTCTATGAATGGCACTAGGCAACTCTGAAATACAGTACGTCCGAAACGTTGCTGCTTGGCATTTGGCTGCTTGGCGTAAGCATTATAAAGTCCTTTTATTATCTTGTTATCCTTTTGACCATGCGTTTTTGCCCACCCGCCCGCCCCATTTGTTTG
>CANRII010000042.1 GCA_947630685.1 uncultured Ruminiclostridium sp.
AACCTCGCTCGACATACGCAAGTATGCCTTCGTTCGGTTTCCTTGTCTTGACAAAAATCTGCTCCGTAAAAACTGCTGTGCACCTCACGGCGAGAGATTTTGGAGATAGTTTTGTTCCTTGCGACGCAGGCAGGCTGGCGCCTGTCAAGGAGCAAGGGGCAAAAATAGCCCAAAAGAATCGTCGTGAGGCGGCTCGGGTTCGATTCCCGCATGCCTAACCTTACCCTTGTAATCGGAAAGCATGACCTCGCTCCCGTCCTGCGCTTTGATCTTGAAATCATAGATACTCATGTTATCGCCTCCGTTTGATTTTGCAACATTTAATTGTGCACAACTGATATAAATATTATATATCGGAAATTCGGAGTTGTCAAGAGGTTTTTTGAAAATTCACAAAAAATTCACATTTACCGGATATAAAAAACCACCGCAAGCTGTATGCTTACGGTGATTTGGCGTCCACGAGGGGATTCGAACCTCCGACCTACCGCTTAGGAGGCGGTCGCTCTATCCTGCTGAGCTACGTAGACGTAACAATAATTATTATACACTATACTCAGCAAAAAAGCAAGAGCGAAATAAAAATTTTTCTTACTGTCCGAGATATTCTTCCAATGTCAGGTTATTATCGTATATCTCTTTTGCGGCGGTCTTTCCGACGTAGCGGTAATGCCACGGCTCGTAGGTTATGCCGGTTATCTGCTCCTTGCCGTCGGGATAACGCAGGATAAAGCCGTACTGCCAGGCGTTCTGAGCCAGCCAATTGTAAATTTCCCACAGGTCGCCGTCCTCGGCGTTAATGTCTATTGCAAGCCCGCTCTCATGCTCCGAGCAGCCGACCTTTGCGGCTTCAAAATAGGCTAGCTGCTCCGCCTCTTTTGCGGAATAACCCTGTTCGATGTAGCCCTCTATTTTATCGTCGATTATCTGCTGCTGCTCTTCGGGACTGCGGTAAGATGAAATTATCAGCGGCAGCATACCGTCGGCGCGCATATCGTCAAACATTTGCTGTAGATCGGGATAGATACGCTCATCCACGTATTGAAAATTACGCAGTTCTACAAGCGAAACGCTGTAGCCCTCAGGCAGAGGGGAGTTAGCATTTACCAGTATCAGCGCCCAACTCTCGTCTGATGTCGAGCCGCTTTCGTTTGAAACTGAGCCGGTAACAGATAATGATCCCGAGGAAGAGGTTTGTTCCTGCGTTGATGAGTCATTTTGGCTGTTTTGCTGAGATGATGACGAGGCGTTTTGCTGAGATTGCGGCGTACCTTGCTGTGACGATGACGAAGCGTTTTGCTGATCTTGCGGTGTGCTTTGTTGTGACGATACAGGCTCTTGCTGCTGCGAATTGCTGTAATTTTGCTGCTGTGATGCTGTGTCGGCTGCTGATGTTCCGGCGTTTTCGCAGCCGCTCAAAGCGACGGCGGCTATCACCGAAATAAGTATAAGGCATTTGGTAAGCGTTTTCATTGTTTCTCCTCGTGATCATTATCTGTATTACTCAGTCTAGTACAATTATACATCATGATCTTGCATTTGTCAATAGCTTTTTCAAAAATTTTTTCAAAAAAATCAAATAAATTTTTAAGGCGGATTATTTGAAGTTGACAAAAATCCGTAAAGTGTTATAATAAAATCAAAGGTACGGCATTCGGCAAAGGGCGGTTTTATGATATTTTTTGATATTGACAATACTCTGATAAACTACGACGCTTCCGAAAAAACCGCCGTGAGCAGGCTTATCCGCGAAATTTCCGGTAAAGGACCGACCGACGGGCAGCTTGATTATTGGCATGAAATATCACATGATTTTTTCCAGAGGTATCTCAGAAAAGAGCTGAGCTTTGAAGAGCAGGGAAAGCGTCGTATAGAATGCCTGCTTAGCCGTATGGGAACAGCCTGCGATGACTGCGCCGGACTTTTTAATGATTATCAGCGTTTGCTGTCGGACAGTCAGACGTTGTTTTCGGACGTTATCCCTTGCCTTGACAGTATCAAAGGGGAACGGCTGGGCGTTATCAGCAACGGGCAAAATGAGCAGCAAAGGCAAAAGCTGATAAAGACCGGCATTATCGAAAGATTTGAAACGCTTGTGCTTTCCGGTGAGTGCGGCTTTGCAAAGCCGGATACAGGAATATTTGAATACGCCATGCGTTTATCGAATATCTCCGCCGATGATATGATATATGTGGGCGATAATTACGATACGGATATCGCTCCCTGCAAACGGCTCGGGATAAAATGTATATTGGTAAACCGGAAGAATACAGCCGTCCCCGAAAATGTAATACATATAAATAGCTTGTGTGAGATAGCCGGGCTGCTTGAACATAATGTTATGTCATATTAAAGCAAAGATACTCCGTTCCGCTTTATATCGCGGATAGGGAGGATCTTTTGTGATTAACGTAAAAATACGCTCCCTTGTGATGGGAGCGTATTGGGTCCAGCGTCACGCTGGTGGTACGCCCGACGGGATTCGAACCCACGGCACATAGCGTCGGAGGCTACGACAAAAAGCCGCTTAATCGGCATTATAAAAGGATTTTTTATTTTATCTGACAGGCATTTGACAGGCATAAAATTTTTTTAACCGTATTTTTCCCGGAGATAACTGTCCAGTTTTTCTATGGATTTTTTCTTGTACACGCTGTCAAGATGTGTGTATATTTGCATAGTCACATGGATATCGGCGTGGCCTGCCTGCTCCTTCGCGGTCATTAGATCGACGCCGGACAGGTACATCGTCGTTATAAATGTATGCCGCAGCCAGTGCGCGGTAAATCGCGGTATCACAAACGGCACACCGCCGGGCTGATATTTACTTTTCGGTTTCCCACCGAGATAACTATCAAAATCTCCATACTTAAAATTAAGATCGCACAGATAACCGTCCCACAGCCGCCGCCATGCCGAATTTGAAATCATTTTCCCGCTGGCTGACGGGCACACGAGCAGACTGCTTTTTGATTTTGCAATCGATTGCAAGTAATCCCGCAGAATTGCCGGAATATACACGGTTCTCGTGGCTGCATATGTTTTGCCGCCCTTTTTGACCTGCGGCCGGCCGTCTATCATCTCAACGGATTTTGTAACGGATATCGTGCCGGCGGCAAAGTCTATATCCGACCACTGTAACGGGATAAGCTCGCCGCGTCGCAGTCCGGCAAACATCATTATCATAGCGGCCGTCTGTGCGCGGTGCGGTGTATCGATGATCCAGCGCTGTTCCTCATCGGTGAGGGCTCGGCGTGTTTCTTCTGGCTTGGTGTATTTCGGCAGGGGAGTATTCCGCAGCACGTTATGCTCGATCACCCTGTTTTCGACCGCAAAATCAATCACGCCGACCGCTATATTTTTGATTTTCTTGACGGTGGAGCGGCTATAATTCCGGCAGCAAAGCTCTGTCAGAATATCTCTGAGGTCTGCCGCGTGTATCTTTGGTATGGGGATATTATATAGGCTTTGGAGCTTTTTATAATTAACTTCCAGCACGGGATAATAAGAGGCGCTTACCTCGGATCGCTTGAATTTCAGCCATTTCTGCCCCCAATATCCAAAGGTATCATTCTGAGCGGCAAGGTCTATTCCTTTTCCGACGAGTATCTTATTTTCGTTGATTTTTTCTTGCAGCTCTTTTTGGGTGCGGGCGTATACATATTTATATTTTTTCTTGCCGCTACTGTCACTGCCTATGTATATCTGCGCTTGCAGACGTCCGTCGGAACGGCGGGTATACTTTAATTTGGGCATAAAAACACCTCTTTGCTTATTAGCCTGTTTATTCTTCTCCGTCCTGCCCAAAAGGCTCTATCTTTTTGGGTGTCAACTCTGCCGATAAAACAAAAATACTCTCAGCCTTGTAAAATCTCCGTATGGTGGAGCAACTACTACTGAGAGTATACTATCAAAAATTTTGTACAGTAATCCTGCACATGTTGTATTATATACTATCAGAGCCAAAATGTCAATAGCAAAATCGTTAATTTTTCATATTGCATTTTTATACTCTACCTATGACTCTTCCAACTATAGTGGCATTATGATCTTCTGACAGTATAATATCATCATACTGCTCGTTAAGTGATATAAGCCTATCGCCGCCGTTTTTCTTGATATACCCCGCACCGTCGAGCACGAAAATTCCTACTGCGCCGACCGGAACGTCAGGCTGTGACTGTACCAGCACGACATCTCCGTCGTGGTATATCGGTTCCATGCTGTCCCCGCTTATCGTCAACGCAAAATCCGCCTGTTGTGCTGCCGGTGTATCCGGCACATTGATATAATCCCAACTATCTGGATCGTCCAGCGGAAAGCCGCGCCCGGCGGAAACCTTGTATACGCTGCGCTTTATACGCAATGTAGGCGTTTCCTCTTCCTCTGCTGCGGGAATGGTACAGCGGTCATACTCTATGTTTAATATGCTGTCTACAGCGTTTTTACCGTACTTGTCGAGAGTGCGGTATTTTTTTATATGTTCTTTTTCGCGATTATCAAGAGTCCTTTCGATTTCCGATTCTTCAAAATTATCTTGGTACAAAAAATTAGCGTCACACCTCAAAGCCGTAAACAGCTTAAAAAGGATTTTTTCATTTGGCGCGCTTATATTGCTTTCATAATTGCCAATGCTGCCTTTTGATACTCCGACCATCTCCGCGAGCTGCGGCTGTGTCAGTCCCAATTCCTCGCGCCGCTGTTTAATTCTGCTGCCTATGCTCAAAACAATCACCACCTTTATATTGATAATAACACATTAAAAATAGCTTGTCAAGAAAAAAATCTCAAAAAAATTGAAAAAAACTCTTGACTTCTCAAGAAAAATATGATAACATAGTGTTGTACCAAGAAATTTGAGAAAAAGGAGGACAAACTATGAAAAGTAACGACAGCATAATTCCTAATGTCAGAAAAATCATTGACGAAAAAGGAATTAAACAAAAGAAGGTCGCTGAGCTTGCAGGCTATCCGTGTAAAACTTTTAGCAATATGCTCAACGGCCGAAGATGTATTGATTCTGACGACGTTTGGAAAATAGCCCAAGCTCTCGGAGTTACGCCGAATGATTTGTATGGACTGTAAAAAAAGCAACCCGCCGATAAGGAGGTGAGAGAATGCAAATAATCTTAACCGGCGAAGAAGAAGCGCTTAAAAGAATAAAGCGTATAGGAGAGCTTTTCAAGGAGATAGAAAACGAAATATACGAATTGCACGGTCTAAGGACCGGTCTTGTGCGGCTTGATCCGGACATCGAGAGCAATTCGGAAGATGGAGAGAAAGAATAATCGGCTATGCGTGGGGCGCACAACCGATTATAAAGGTTATTTTTAGACAAGGAGGTGAAAGGATGGACTACGAGTCATATTCAATAACTGACATCAATAAATTGGGGTGTCCTCGCGTAGTACAAATGTTTTTTGAACTGCCTTACCTCGATTGGTGCAGATTCGAAAAGTCAGAGCTTTTTCATTCTTTGACAGAGTACCTTGCGGAATTGCAAACGCAAAGAAACCAGATACAGCACCAAGAGAGGAGATAGCGAACGGTACCGAATTGGTTTTAATTATTTCGTGATATTTTACTTTATCACCTACTGAATGCTTAATTTCTTCTGCCAGATATGGCAATCTTTCGCAATCTATGTAATTCCCATCTAAAAGCAATTGCATTCTGGTTATAGAAATAGGAAGTTGAGATTGATTTTCAAATATATATCTGACTTTCAAGCATTCCATTTTAGAAAAATGAGGTACGACAGTCATTTCATCAAATCGTACATTTAATTTCTTCCGACGGATGATAAAAAAATATCCGAAGTTGATAGCGGAAATTACAAAAGCTACTATGCCTGTAATATTTCCTACCACATCAAAAACGTTCATATAATCACCTCCTTTCACGGTGATTATAGCACAAAATTTCAGCCAACACAACCCGCCGGCGGGGTACAGCCGGAGAAAGAGGTATAACAATGACAACAAGAATAAAGGTGCGCGACAAGACCTGTTATGATCGCTGGCCGGAGATACTAAACGCCGAGGAAACAGCGATGATATTAGGCATACATGTTAAATCTGTGCGCCGCTTAGCGGCAAAAGGCGAGCTGCCCGCGTTTAGGCTCGGCGTTAAGCTGTGGCGGTTTCGGAAATCCGACATAATAAATCTGATGGAGGGAAAGACGACATGTTGACAAAGAAAATATTTCCGCTGCTTAAGAGCAGCTCTGCAATACTGCTGACTGATGAAGCACATCAATGGATAGGCACACCCTCAGCGATGTATTCCGCCGAGGGACTGCCGCAGCTGGATGAAAGCGGTATAATGGCACTACTCGATGTTCCGGCGGAAAAAAGAGAAAGGTACAGAGTTGAGAAAATTTCTCAATTTGATTTTTGTTCCGACAACGATCCGACGGATATGGCGGCCGAACTGGTCGAGGATCTTGTTATATGTTCCCACGGTGTTAAAATGCGGGTGCTGTTTTCCGCCGGAAAGGTGTATTTCTGCAATTCCGATTATCTCAAGCCGTTTGACGATGAGGAAAGCATATCGCTATACATACGTGATAAGCAATATATCGCGGTAAAATGTGGGTTTATCTGCAAGGGAGTAATAGCGCCGGCACGGCTGCTTGACAAGACGGCTCAAAAATTGATAAACATCGCAAATAAGCTGATGTACGACGCCACCGCCACGAAAAAGGAGGAGGACGAATGAAGCTGTTAAAACTTATCCGCCGCAAATCCTACATAATCATAACCGCCGTGCTGCGGCTTCTGGTGACCGGATTTTTCGGCATGATAATAGACGTCGCGTTTATGTCAGCGGTGTATGAACAGCGCGGGTATTACGCCGCCGGCGGCGAGTGTATAGTGATAGCCGGTCTGATCTATGTCATTTGGAAACTGACCGGCTACATCGCCCGCAGCTGGTGGGAGGATCGCACGGAATAAAAAAATCCCCGCCGAAATGGCGGGAAAATGTGAAAATATTGAAAAACTGTTTCAAGCCTTATTATAGCGCATTTTTGCGCAAATGTCAAGGGCGGGAAGGAAAAACGAATCTATGAAAAAAATTGATATTACAGTATTGTCCGACGAAGAACGAGCGGCAATATTAGCAAGGCGCAACTATCAGCGGCAATGGAGAAAAGAGCATAAAGCCGCAGTAAAAGAACATAATCGCCGGTTCTGGCTCAAAAAAGCCGCCGAAAAATATGTAGAGGGTAACGGTAAAGTGATTGTGCTCAAAGACGTGACAGGCGATTATCCAATAAGCCTTGCTAAAGTTATTAAGGCGCTGGAAGCCGCGAATTTTGAAAAAACGGAAATCGAACAGATTTGCAGATGTTTATTAATAAACGATATAGGAGAATAGACAATGACCGACAAAGCAATGGCAGAATATCTGCTGCGCATATACGCTGAATATACGGCATTAAGCAAGGCCGCCCGAAAGAAAAATGACGATTTCGCGTATGCCTATTACGACGCAAAAGCTGATTTAGCGTTCATGATCCTGCAAGAAAAATTCGGCATGGAAATCAGCGAAACCGAAAACGAGTACATCGCTTATATCGCTAAATCCAGCGTGAAAGTGGAAAAGAGGAGGCGAGATAATGCTTAAATCTATCCTCTCCCGCTTTGCATTATGGCTAAAGCGCGATCGTGATTGTCGCAGCTGCTGCTTATGGTGCAAATACTTCCCGGTATGCAGCCGGGATATTGCCGCCGAGAAAAAGGGCGAATAATAAAAACGAAAGGAATTTGAATATGTCAACAACTATAGAGGGTTAAAAAGAAAGAGGAGGAGAAGAATGAAGCCTATATACAAGCCGAGCGGCGCAGCCGCCGAGTACGGCGATTATGCTATAAACATCTACACAGGCTGCCCGCACCGCTGCTATTACTGCTTTGCCCCGACCGTTTTAAGGAAAGACCGAGAGACTTTTCATTCTGTCGTTGAGCCTCGCGCAAACATCGTAGAGGAGACCCGCAAGCAGCTTGAACGCGAGCATATCACAGGCAAAACAATACACCTATGCTTTACGTGTGACCCTTACCCGACAGGCTACGACACGACCCCGACGCGGGAGATAATAAAGTTGCTGAAACAATATGGCAATCACGTACAGATACTAACTAAAGGTGATGGGAGCAGAGATTTCGATCTACTCGATGGTGACGATTGGTATGGGATAACGCTTGATGGAATGTTGAGAAACATCCGATTATTCGGTCGCACGAATCCCCTCGCAGATGCACACAGTAGAGGAATAAAAACATGGGTATCTTTTGAACCCGTCACACATGAAGGAATGTTTGTAATGGAATTATTGCTTGTTCGCGATATAGCGGATAAAGTAAAAATCGGCAAGTTGAACTATCACCCGTCAAATATCGACTGGAAAACGTTCGGCCGAAAAGCCGAAGCGATGTGCCAGGTGCTCGGAATTGACTATTATATCAAAGACAGTCTGAGGAGGGAAATGGAGAAATGGGCGGAGCGATTATGAATTATGCCGAATATGAGGAGGTAAGATAATGTTTAAGTCTATCTTCTCCCGCCTTGCATTATGGCTAAAGCGCGATCGCGATTGTCGCAGCTGCTGCTTATGGTGCAAATACTTCCCGGTATGCAGCCGGGATATTGCCGCCGAGAAAAAGGGCGAATAATAAAAACGAAAGGAATTTGAATATGTCAACAACTATATTTGACAATCCGAAGAATGAAATCGAAAGAGAAATAGCGGACTATATCAAGCCGCTTGTGACCCCGGAGATAGAAGAAAAGATAGAAAAGGAAAACCTCACGCTTGCGGGCTGCTGGGATTATTGTCGCAAAAAAGGTGAAAAGTACAAAGTCGGCAACTGTGCCAGAATATCGGAAGAACAGCATTTTTCATGGGTACGGGGGTATTTCGGGATAAAAACCGCAAAAAGCGCTCCGTCGGGAAGCGGCAAAGCGTTGTCTATAGATTTAGACGCGCTTTTGGAATAGGAGCGATGGTAAAATGGTAGGATATGCAAAATTAAAAAACAGTCACTTGACGGAAATAACCGAAGATATGCGGCGGCGCGCGTTAGAACAAAACAATATACGGCGATACGGGGGAGCCCAGTTTTATACCGCCGAAGTGATATCCGGCACGCTTGCCATAACAACTTACAGTTTGCAAAATTTAATATTAACGGCAGAGTATCGCCATTTTTACAATAAGGAGCAGAACGCCCACGACACGCAACGTATTGTCGACGGGGGAAAGCTGCACGGCACAATATCAAACTATCTTGGCCTGTATAACTGGTACGGCGCCCGGTGCGTTCCGCTTGATGATGTTTCGGACAAAGTTATTTGCGATTACCTGGGCGGCGGTATCAGTAATCTGGACAGGATCGAGAGAGATATTTTGCGCGAAAAGAATAACGCTAAATACCGCAAGATAGCCGACCGAACCGATAAAGTGATGGCTCCCATCGGCGTAGTACCGCCGGAATTTACAGACTGGTGGAAAAATATTGTCCTCGGCGAGGCACGGTATTTCTTTTATAAATACAAACGCGGCACGCAGCAGGAAGGCTATTGCTCGCATTGCAAGCACGTTTTCTCGGCCAAAGTCAGTCATAACAGCGTTACGATCTGCCCGAATTGTAACGCTAAGCTCGTTGCCAAATCGCTTGGAAAAATAACAAAATACACCATAGACAACCGGGCGCAGGTCATATATATACAGCCGTTTGGCGATAAATTGATTGAAAGGGTCTTTGAGGTATATCAAAAAATATGCAATCAGCATCTTGGCGCCGACAAGTGCGAGGTGCAAATCGGAATATTTGAACACACAAGGAATTTTTACGACGCCAAGAGTCTATCGCGCGACAAAGGATACTACTTCGGGACTTTGGGAACGTTGGAAGGTCTAAGGTGGGTGCCGGAAGCTTGCGGTCAACGCCCTGTTATATATTACAACAAATGGATATATCCCGAAAACATTGACAGCATAGTAAAAAATTCCGACGAGCCCGCAATTAAGAACATCGAAACGTCAGCCATCGTTACGCATATATCGACCGACTTTTTCATGCTTATTCAAACTATTAAACGGTCGCCGGGCGTGGAAAATCTGGTAAAGCAAGGCCATTACAAGCTGGCGCAGCAACTATTCGATCGATATGTAACGTACGGCATGAACGCGCAAGCGATCACTTGCACCGATATAACCGGATTAGACAAACAAACACTCCGCGAGCTGGGCGACATATCACCCAATGATTATAATTTTTTACTTAGAATGCGCAGCGTACGGCCGATAAGTGTGGAAATCTTCCGGAAATATTTATCCGCCGGGCTTGGTAATCTTGCCCGGGAAGAAATAATTGATATACTGCGTCGGTACCGCATAGGCGCGGAAAGATTGATAAATTATATCGTAAAACAGGCTAAAATATGCAAGGAAAAGCCGGTTCAAGCAGTATCGATATATAACGACTATCTCAGCATGACGCGGGATTTGAGGCTGCCGAAAACCGACAGCGTTATTTTTCCTCAGAACGTCCGGCAGGAGCATGACAGGCTGATGGGAATAAAAACCGAGCTGGAATATTCCGAACAAAATAAAAAGCTCCGCCGTCGGGCAAAGATACTCGAACAGCTCGACTATGACAACGGCGTTTACTGTATCAGGGCTTTTCGGTGCGCACGGGATTTTTTAACAGAATCCTCCGTACTCGGACACTGTGTAAAAACATACATAAATCGCTGTGCCGCCGGAGAAACAAACATATACGGTATACGCAGATCCGCAGATCCGGATAAACCGTATTTTACGCTGACCCTATCAAACGACGCAAAAGTCACCCAGAACCTCGGAAAATCTAACTGTCAGCCGCCTAAGGAGATATTAGAATTTGTCCGCGAATGGGAAAGAAAAGTGATTTCCAAAAAGAAAAAAGAATTTATCGCAGCGGTGGCGCTATTGGAACGGTTTGACGATACCGAGGAGCGAGAAAAGTACAGATCAGCCCTGCAAAAGGTCGCCCAAGCTATAGCTGCCTCGCTCAAATAAAAAGCTGCCGGTGCAACGGCAGCCGAAAAGAATAAGCTGTGAGCCTATTACTTTATACTATTATAAATATAATAGCACACAGCGCATGTTTTGTCAAGAGCCGCGAGGGCTCTTTCAGGCTCGTAAATAGATATTAACTTAACGACCGCAGCCCACCTATAAACCCTACCGAATAAAACACAAAAGAAAGACAAAGGGGTGGGGGTGCAGGGGGCGGGGAAATGTCTTTCTTTGGATTTCTTTGTTCCCTGCCCCCTGCGGGTATAAAGAGATGTCGAATGAAAAGGAGAAGCACTTAATGCGCTGTAAGTATAGAGAAACAAAGTACTTTTGCGGGGATTACACCGAGGTGGATATATACCCGGTATTCTCCCCGCCGAAGTCCCGCCGACAAAAATCCAAGCCAACAACGGCAATGCAGCGGCTGCTTAATCAAAAACACGCCGCCCGTAAAATAATACAGCTGGCAAATACCAATTTTACGGATAACGATATACGATTTGATCTGACCTATGATCCGTATCACCTGCCGGCCGATCTGGATGACGCGCTTAGAAGAATGCAGAATTTTTTTAGACGGGTAAAGCGATATCGCAAGCGGCAAAATCTTCCGGCGCTGAAATATCTTGCCGTTACACAGTACGGAGAAGAGAGCGGCAGGATCCACCATCATATCATCATGAGCGGGGGCATTGACATAAATACGCTGGATAAGATATGGGGACAAGGGTACACCTGCGCAAAGCCTTTGCGATTTGACGACAGAGGTATAGCTAACCTCGCCGGGTACATGGTACGCAACACCGCCGCCCGGAAAAGGTGGAGCGCGTCGCGAAATCTCACCAAGCCGACGGTACGCTCCCGCGACGGACGAGTGTCCCAAAAAGAAGTAAGACAGATGTCAGACGATGATACGGAAATCAAGCGGCAATATGAAACGCTGCTTAAAGGATATACATATACAGCGCATGACGTGCTGTACAACGAGGTCAACGGCGGATATTACATGACTGTTTATCTGCGCAAAACGCCCGCCAAGCGGCAAAGGAAAAAAGAGTAAAGGAGCTATTATATGGACCTGAGGGAATTAAACAGATTATCCCGGATTAAACCGCTGATAGCGGCAATGGAAAAAGAGCTCAGCGGCAAATATGCTGCCGACACCGTTACCGGCAGTATGAAAGCATATCCGTATATAAAACACACCGTCACGGTGCACGGATATGTAGACCGCGAGGCGGCGGCGCTGGCTCACACTCTCGCGGTCTACAAGCGAGAATATCAAAAACTTGAAGATTACATAGCGGCAATACATGACGATCTGTTGCGAGCTGCTTTCCGCTGGCGCTTTATCGACGGGTACAGCTATGTCAAAATCGCCCGCAAGCTCGGCGGAAACAACACCGCCGGAAGCGTCAAGAAACAGATATACAGGCATATTCGTGAAAACGCATAAAAAATCCCTCAAAAATTTGTGAATTATTAAACGAAAGTTGTCCCTTTTGTCCCTTTTTCGTGTGTTATAATTATACTGGAAATAATTATAGCACGCCGCGGGGCGTGTTTACTTTTTTTGTTGGAGGCTTTCTGTATGCTCATATCCTGCCCGCGCTGCGGGAAGATACACAAGCGCGGCGAATGTCCGGTGCCGGTACAGCGGTTTTGCAGCCGGAAGACGCGGGACAGCGCCGCCGATAAATTCCGGAATCGGCAGGTCTGGCGGCGCAAATCGAAGTTGATATTACAGCGAGATATGTACTGTTGTCGGGTGTGCTTATCCGCCGGCGTTATCAATAACCGCGAGCTTTCCGTCCATCACATTATCGGGCTGCGCTCGGATTATGATAAGCGGCTGGATGACGACAATCTGATAACGCTTTGCCGTCTGCATCACGAGCAGGCGGAGCGCGGGATCATCAAAGCGGCAAGGCTTAAAGAGCTGGCAGAACAGCCGGTCAATGCTGATGAAATGTTGACGTCGGTTTTAAGGAGTGGGCATGATAATATTTGAAAACCTGGAAAGACTGCTGTACATAGCGGATATATACCGCAGGGACGGCAATTATGGTAAAGCTTTAGATTTGATATTAACAGTCGCACACGAGCTCGCAAAGCCTATTGACTTTTCACAGGTGAGTGGTATAATTGAAGATGAAAAGCGGTATAATCACAATCACGACCCGAAAACCGGAAAGTTTACAAGCGCACCGTCAGGAGCTGCGGGAGTTGAAAATCCGGCGGGAAACGGTATAGTAAAAATCAAAAACAGCCAGCTTCAAAACGGTTTGCCACTCAAGGGAAAGCCAAACTCTATTGTTGACAAGACCGATGAAAGCGGAAAAACACTCCAACGCAGGAAATACGGTGCGGACGGTATGGCGATAGTGGACTATGACACAACAGATCACAACAGGCCGGACACTCATCCTACCGGCGCGCACAAACATATTTTTGATTATTCGAAGAAAGAAGTTCGAGGAAGCAATTTGCCGCTTTCTGAAGAAGAATTAAAAGACAACAGCGATATTATTAGAAGAGGTGATAATTACCATGACTAAAGCCGAATTAATAAAAAAAATATATGAAGGCAGCGATATTATGTTTGATGTCGAAGATAAGCATTTCACGATTCTTACTTGGACAGAAAAAGGCATAAACATAGGCGAACAATATCCAAAAGAGCCGAAAGATCAATATTTCGCTACGCCTGAGGAATTGCTTGATAATTATTTAATAGACGGGATCCCGCTCGGAGAACTCAGCGAAAAAGTGGTTATTACCGATTATACCCTTTCGGGTTACGTTTATGAGCAAACAGAAGAATAAAAAATGCAATTTAAGGCATATTAACGCCTAAATTAATTTCATATATAAAAGCGTTTTATACTGCGTTACAGCGGCGTAAAGCGCTTTTATTATACCCGATGTTATCCCCCCCCCCCGGGGGGTCGGCCTGAGCGCTGACCCTCTCGTGACATCGGACGCCCCTATCTATAGATAAAATATTCCCAAAATGGGATTTTGAAATTTTGCGAAAGGAGCAGGTTAAAAATGCCACGTCCGCCCAAGCCGGCAGCGGTTTTGCGCGAAGAAAAAAAGTCGCACCGAACCAAGCGGGAATTAGAGCAGCGGCAAGAGCAGGAAAGCGCGCTGCTAAGCGGAAAAAAGATATTCGCCCGCGCCGCTGTAAAAAATAACGAAATTGCACGAAAAGAATATAACCGTCTGCACGCCGTGATGAAGAGCATACACAAGGACGACGCGCTGTATGCTCCTATGCTGAATCGGTACTGCGAGCTGTACGCGGAAGAGGTGCAGCTGAAAGAGGACGCGATACATCTGCGCACCCTGCTTAAAGATTTAGAAGCTGCCTACGCGGCGCGAAAGCAAAAATCCGAAAAGGCTATTATCGAGTTTACCAAGCAGTCCGCGAATCTGCTAAGGCAGCTTAACGCGCTGGACGCTCAGATAATGGCAAAGCGGAAAATGCAAAACGAGATAGAAAAAGAAAACTGCATGACGGTGGCCGCCGCGCTGAGGACTATCCCGAAAGAAGCGGCAAAAAAGGAAGAAACAGACCCGCTTATAGCGATACTGAAGGATGATGAACAATGAACATTTTTGAACGGATACAAGAACGTATAGCGCCGCGAAAGCGCATGACGCTTGAGGATATCATCGGCATAAATCTGACCGCCGACGGCATAACGGTAAATCAGGCGCTGGAGATACCCGCGTTTTCCGCCTCGGTGGATTTTATCGCGAACACCGTCGCGGGACTGCCGATAAAGCTGTACACGGAAAACGCCGAGAAATTCACCACCGACGAGGCCCCGACCGATTACCGGCTTTCCCTGCTCAATGACGAGCCGGGCGGATTGTACAACGGTTACGAGATGAAACGCGCCGCCGTTCGGGATATGCTGCTGTACGGCAGCGGATATATTTATATCGAGCGCCGGAACGGAAAAATACATAGCCTGCGGTATGTGGAAAACACGGACGTTACCGTGGCGGTAAATTCCGACCCGATATATCGCTTTGCGGAGATCCTGGTAGCCGGAAAAAGATACTGGCCGTGGGATTTTATCGTACTTAATCGCGCCGGAAGTCATGCCGGAAAGGGCGGCAGCGTTATCGACAACTGCCGGACATTGCTCACCGCCGCTTATAGCATGCTGAGATTGGAAAAAGACATGGCACAGGCGGGCGGCTCTAAAAAGGGCTTTTTGCAGGCGGAAAAACGGCTTTCACAAGAGGCGGTAGACGAGCTGGAGATCGCATGGCGGCGGCTGTATTCCAACACCGGGAACCGCGCGATAGTATTAAACGACGGCGTAAAATATCAGCCCGGCTCCGACTCCGCGCAGGACTTACAATTGAATCAAAACAAATCCACCAACGCCGACCAGATAGCTATGGCGATGGGGTTATCCCCGAAAGTGATATCCGGCTCGGCGAGCGAGGCAGAATATATGTCAGCCGTCCGCACGGCGGTAATGCCGGTGGTGCAGACGTTCCAGGCGGCGATAAATCGGTCGGTATTGGACGAAACGGAAAAGCAAAGCAAATATTTCACGGTGGATATGACCGAGCTTTTGCGCGGGGATATACGGTCGCGCTATGAAGCTTACCGCGTCGGCTTAGAGGCAAATTTCCTGCAAATCGACGAGATACGCTACAAAGAGGATCTTCCTCCGCTCGGCATGAATTATATCAAGCTCGGCTTGCAGGACGTGCTTTATGATCCCAAGACAAAGGAAATTTACACGCCGAACACCAAGGAGCTGGCGAAAATAGGCGAAGAAAATTTTGAAAAAGGTATTGACAAATCCGGAAATTATGATATAATAAAATCTTCGCCCGAAGAAAGATACAATCCAAACCACAATCCTGTTAATGGTCAATTTACATCAGGACAAAGCGTAAAACTGCCGGATGGAAGGTATGGAAAACTGGCAAAAAACGGCGAAGTGACAAAGATCGTCCGCTTTGCAGGTAAAGGCACAAACAAACCTGTAAAAGTTGCTAAATTTTTAAGTAAAAAATTTAATAACCGTCCAGACGATTGGTCAAAAAGCAGGGGTGACGGATATGTGGAATATCCCGATAAATCCGTTCGCCATGTTGAACTACATTGGTTTGAAAGCCCGCAATCTGGGGTGTTCGACTTGAAAGTAAAGAGGGAGTTAAAATGAAAGTAAAATTTATAGGAACATTTGATACAGTAAGCCTTATTTACGGTAAAATTTACGATGTGATAGGTATCGAGCACGGTATGTACCGTATAATCGACGAAGAAGGCTACGACGAAGACGAAGAGATACAAGGCTATTTATACCCGCCGGAGCTTTTCGAGGTAGTGGAAGAATGAAACTCAATTACGAATGTATCCGCAGCGTTCTTTTGGAGCTCGAAAACCGGATAAACATAAACGACGACCTACAGCGGGTGTATGTTTCGGTGGATGAGCTTTTTACCGCTCTGCCGAGGTACGAAAGCAAGGATATTCTGTACACGGTGGAAAAGCTGTCGGAGGCGGGATATATAAACGCCTCCGTTAGATATGCAAGCGGTATGTACGTCGAGGGGACAGTCAGCGGTATAACGTATCGCGGGCATGAATTTATTGAAACGATACGCGACAGCCGGGCGTGGGCAAACACGAAAAAAGCTTTGTCGAAGTTAGGTACTATGACTCTGCCGCTTATAGCTCAAGCCGCTGAGGGACTTGCCAAAAATGCGCTTGACAGTATATTGTCGAGCTTGTAGATCGAAAAAACTTAATAATTTAAGCGTTTTACCTTTCACGGTAAGGCGCTTTTCTTATACCCAAAATCGGAGAAAGGAGCAGGCATGGAGGAGCTATGATAATATTTGAAAACCTGGAAAGACTGCTGTACATAGCGGATATATACCGCAGGGACGGCAATTATTGTAAAGCTTTAGATTTGATATTAACAGTCGCGCATGAGCTTGCAAAGCCTATTGACTTTTCACAGGCGAGTGGTATAATTGATACAGAGCAGAGATTTAACGAGGCAGACCACCCGAGGGATAAAAAGACTGGTAAGTTTGTCTTTAAGGGCATAAGTGAAAACCCGCACGGCGGTAATTATACCGTAAACGGCGTTACTTATGACCCTAATGGAAGACCTTTTGATTATCCGGAATTAAGACTCGAACCTGCGGAATATAAACGTGTTATAAGCGGGATAAATACAAATTATGACACACTATACAAAGGGAGAACCGAGGGAGAATATCATACCTTTGAAGCTAATTACTTTTTTGAGATACACGGGTTCGACGTATACAATATTTATGACAAAGAGGAGCGTTAAAAATGGACAACTCAAAAAGATTAGAAGAATTGCTTAACAATGTATCTGACGGATATCCGGATTTTGTTAAAGTTATTGTTGAATCGGCAAGAAGAAATAATATAACAGATCAACTTATAGCGTTTATCGAGGAACATCCCGACGCAAATTCCTCTGAGATCATATCAAAACGCAGCGAGTTGAAAGGAATAAAAAAAGTTCGTCCGCCGGAAACTGAGCAAGCGGCAAAATAAGCCGCAACAAATTAATAAGCACAAGCGTTTTACCTTTCACGGTAAGGCGCTTTTCTTATGCCCGAAATAACGGGCAGCAACTTAATAAACTAAGCGTTTTACGCCGTGTATGCGGTGTAAGGCGCTTTTTCTATATCCGGAAAGGGGGTGATGATATGAAAGTGGAGATCAGAAGCAACGGCACGGTGCATATCAG
>CANRII010000043.1 GCA_947630685.1 uncultured Ruminiclostridium sp.
AACGAAGGCATACTTGCGTATGTCGAGCGAGGTTGACGCAGTATTGGCGGAAATATGCCCGTAAAAACCGACTTGGGCTCGGCTCCCGCATGCCTATGCTACCGCCTGCTTAGATAAGGCAAGGGAGATAGCGGAAAGCGAAAATTGCTACAAGATAAGTCTGATGACCGGTTCTAAATTGGAAAGTACGCTGAATTTTTATCGTAGGGCAGGGTATAATGATTCCGACAAGACTGCGTTCATAAGATGGTTACAATAAGAACGATACATAAGTTAATATAAAAACACCGTTTACTGCTCAAGGTAAACGGTGCTTTCAAAAGTATTCATTTGGTGACCCGTACGGGAATCGAACCCATGATTCCGCCGTGAAAGGGCGATGTCTTAACCTCTTGACCAACGGGCCTTATGTCTGAACGATGTTCAGACAGTCGTTTTTACAATGGTAGCGGTAGTCGGATTTGAACCAACGACACCCTGGGTATGAACCAAGTGCTCTAGCCAACTGAGCTATACCGCCATATGCGTTTTTAGCGACCTATTAAGTATATCATATCGCTTTTGATTTGTCAACCTTTTTTTCAAAATATTTGTCTTTTTTTGAAAAAACATTAAAAGCGCTGAACTCAAACCGCAAATTGCAAAATCGATATTTTGTTACGCTGTCAATTCACCTGCAATATTGACAAATCGTTTATTATGCTATACAATTATAAATAGTTTGATAAAAACGTACGATCAAACGCGCTTACGATTTGAAGCGGTCATACGACGATATGGGGGATATAAAAATGTACAGTATAAATATAACTGTCGGGGAAAAGCTGACGGACGTTTCTAAAAGCCTGTACGGGCTTTTTTTTGAAGATATAAACAGGGCGGGAGACGGCGGACTGTACGCCGAGCTGCTGCGAAACCGCGCGTTTGACGACGGAATAATTCCCGAAGATTGCAAATACGATCCTATAAATAAAACTATCACCTCTCCGACCGGCTGGGTATCATCGTTTGATAGCTGTGAAGCCGAAAGCATATCGGGCTGGACGGCTAAGAACGGCGCTGAAATGAGGCTTATATCAAATGGTACGCTTAACGAAAACAGAAAACGTGCGCTCAGCGTGGAATTTAACGGCGGCGAGATACAAAACGAGGGCTTTGGCGGTATCCCGGTAGAAAAGGGCAAGAGCTATCGCTTTTATATGTTTGCAAAATCGGACGTTAAAGCTAAGGTCACAGTCTGCCTTTCCGGACTTAATAAAGAGATATACTGCTCCCATAGCTTTTGCGTAGAGGGCGGCTACAAAAGATACGAATGCGAGATGGTAAGCGCCGCGGACGATAATAACGCGCGGCTGACGCTTACGGGAAATACCGGCGATAGGGTAGTGTTCGGGTTTGTATCGCTTTTTCCGACGGATACGTTTATGGGGCGTGAAAACGGGCTGAGAAACGACCTTGTACAAAGACTTTTGCGGTTAAGACCCGCTTTTCTCAGATTTCCCGGTGGGTGTATAGTGGAGGGCTTTTCCAAACAGACCGCCTTTCGTTTCAAGGACACGATAGGGCCTGTCTGGGAGCGCAAACCGCATTGGCTGCTTTGGTCGTATATGACGACAAACGGGCTCGGTTTTCACGAGTACCTGCAATTTTGCGAGGACGCGAAGATAGACGCAATGTATGTATGCAATTGCGGTATGACCTGTCAGGGCAGATGCCCGGATTATTTTGACGATAAGCTGATAAACGAGTTTTTAGAGGACGCTGTACAAGCTATATTATACGCCCTTTCTCCCGCCGATGCCGAATGGGGAGCAAAGCGCGCCGCAAACGGACGTCCCGAGCCTTTTTCATGCCTTAAATATATCGAGATAGGCAATGAGAACTGGGGCGGGGAATACGATAAACGGTACGGCGTTTTTTACAAAAGGTTAAAGGAGCTTTTCCCGCAGCTCATTTTTATTTCCACCGACCACACCGAAAGATCGGGACTTAAGACCGAGTGCGTGGACGAGCATTTTTACTCCGATCCTATATTCTTTGCGGCTAACGCGAACAGGTACGATTCTTTTGACAGGAACGGCGTCGATATATATTGCGGAGAATACGCCTCAACTATAGGATGTAAGGCGGGCACGCTGTACGGTGCGCTGGGAGAAGCGGCGTTTCTCACCGGGATAGAGCGCAATCAGGACAAGGTAAAAATGACCAGCTACGCGCCTCTTTTCAAAAATGTAGACTGCGTGTCCTGGGAGCCCGATCTGATAGTATTTGATAATCACAGAAGCTATGTTATACCGAGTTATCATATGCTTAAAATGTTCGCGGAAAATCGAGGGGATAGTGTCTGCCGGTGCGACATAGTTACCGATAGCGAAAGACGTAAGGAAAGCGGCTGCTTTCGCCTTAAGGACGGTACTGTGATAAACGGTAATAAATTATCCGGCGAATTTGAAAAAGACGCTTTGCATATTCGCTTCTGGGACAAGGGAACAGACGGCGAGGAGCAGGATCACTACGATTTTACGGTCGAAAACAACATCAGCCGCGTGATACATTACAACGGCTGGTCAAGCGAGATTATATGCGACGATACCCCGTTTGGACCAAAGGAACTTAACAGCGTTGAAATAACTACCGGCTGCGATAGTTTTGATATTTATATTAACGGAAAAGAGCTGCATTCATGTACGCTGTCTCCGATACCTCACCTGTTCGGAGTATGTACGGTAGACAATGAAAACGGTGAGGTCATAGCCAAGCTGATAAATTTCAGCGAAGATAAAGTACAGGTGAAGCTGTCCTGCGACAGAGCGCTTGATAAAGATATAAACATGACCGTTCTTACCGCGCCCGGAAAGAATGCGAAAAATACCTTTGAAAAGCCGAACGCCGTTTGTCCGTACACCGTGCATACAGTCCTGCCGGACAGCGGAATGTTAGAATTAGAACCGCTGTCGGTAAATGTTTTGAGAATGAAAATATAAACAGTCTTTATTTCACTTTCACTTCTATCAAAACTCTGCAATTGACATTAAGCCGATTTTATGATATAATTATATGTGATTTTGATTGCTTGCGGGAATTAAGGCTTTGCAGCCGCCGATAGCTCCCGCTTGCATTTCGGGCGTTGCATTATTTGTTTAATAGCCCTTTAATTATTCGACTACCGGAAAGAAGGCTGATTAAATGAAAGCTGATCTGCACTGCCATACCACCTTGTCCGACGGTTCTCTCGGAATAGAGGAAACTATAGCGCAGGCGAAAAGATACGGAATAGATTATTTTGCGCTTACAGATCACGATACGCTGGCGTCGTCGTCCCGTGCGGTCGTTTTGGGAGAACGGTACGGTATCAAGGTAATACCCGCCGTGGAATTTTCCTGCTATGACAGCAAGAGAGATTCAAAAACGCATATAATATGCTACAACCCGTTAAAGCCAGACAGGCTGGAGGGGTTGTGTCTGCGTACCTGCGAGCTGAGAAAAAAACGCGGCAAGCAGATGGCGATGAAGGTACTTGAAAAATATCCGATAACGCTGGAAAGCATAATACGCTATGCCACCGGCAGCAAGGTCATATTCAAGTGCCATATAATGCACGCGTTGATGGATTACGGCTACACTACCGACCTTTACGGAAAGGTATATGACGAGCTGTTCAATCCTAAGACCGGGCTTTGTGCCGATGAAGTCAGCACCGATATGCAGGATTATCCGGAGGTGCATTTCGTACTGGAGCTTATCCATTCCGCCGGAGGGATAGCGGTGCTCGCTCACCCCAAGGTGTTCAATAATTTTGAACTGTTGGAGGAGCTGGCGGAAAACGGCAAGATAGACGGCGTGGAGATATGGCATTCCAGCGCGGACGAAAAAACCAAAGAAAGACTTATCAAAACAGCGGATAAGTACGGTCTTATTACGACCGGAGGCTCGGATTTTCACGGATTCTACAATCACTATCCTATAGCTATCGGCACGCATTATACTCCCGATGAATCATTAAAACGTATACTGAGAGAGCAATGAAAAGGAATAAATATGGACGTAAAAGAAAAAGCGCTTGAAAAGCATTATGAATGGCAGGGAAAGATAGAAGTCATATCCCGAGCACCGATAAATACGGCTGAGGATCTTTCGCTCGCGTACACTCCCGGAGTTGCGCAGGCATGCCTTGAGATAGAAAAAGACCCGTCGCTTTCCTACAAGCTGACCCGCCGCAAAAATCTGGTGGCGGTGATAACCGACGGTACGGCTGTGCTGGGTCTGGGCGATATCGGCGGACTTGCCGGCATGCCGGTAATGGAGGGCAAATGCTGTCTGTTCAAAGAATTTGCCGGGGTAGACGCTTTCCCGCTTTGTATAAAGTCAAAAGACGTAGATGAGATAGTGCATACAATAGAGCTTATCTCAGACAGCTTCGGCGGGATAAATATCGAGGATATTTCCGCGCCGCGCTGCTTTGAAATAGAAAAGCGGCTTAAAGAAAAGCTGGATATTCCGGTGTTCCATGACGACCAGCACGGTACGGCTATCGTTGTGGCTGCCGCTATGATAAACGCGGTGCGCTGCGCCGGAAAGAAGCTGTCCGACGTTACCGTAGTTATAAACGGAGCGGGCGCCGCCGGTATCGCTATCGGCAAATTCCTCCTTGAAATGGGGATAGGCGATCTTATAATGGTGGATATAAACGGTATAATAGACAGGGAGACCGTGTATGATAATCCCGCGCACGCCGAGATATCCAAAATCACAAACAAGCATAATAAGAAAGGAAAGCTCGCCGATGCGCTTAAAGGCGCGGATGTGTTTGTCGGCGTTTCCCGTCCGAAGTTAGTCACCGAAGAAATGGTGGCTTCAATGGCGGACAAGCCTATTGTTTTCGCAATGGCAAATCCCGAGCCGGAGATAATGCCGGAGCTTGCCAAAAAAGCGGGAGCGTATATAGTAGGCACCGGCAGGAGCGATTTCCCGAATCAGATAAATAACGTATTGGTATTCCCGGGAATATTCAAGGGCGCGCTGTCTGTCGGGGCTAAAGCTATTACCGAGGAAATGAAAAAAGCGGCGGCTTATGCTATCGCGGATATCGTTACCGCAGATAAGCTGTCACCGGAATACATAATACCGAGCCCGCTTGATAAATCGGTCGCAAAAGCGGTAGCCGACGCGGTCGCAAAAGCGGCGGAGAAAGGATAAAAATATGTACGAATATTTGCCCAAGGGCGTTTGCTCTCAGAAAATGATGTTTGACATCGAGGACGGAGTTATAAAAGAGCTTAAGGTCGTAGGTGGCTGCAACGGCAATCTTAAAGGAATATCCTCGCTCGTAAAGGGAATGACGGTGGAGGAGGCTATAAAGCGTCTTGACGGGATAAAGTGCGGATTTAAGAACACCTCCTGTCCCGATCAGATAGCGCAGGCGCTGAAGGCTTATCAAAGTTCTGAACAGTAAGGCTTTTAAGAGAGGATATTTATGAAAATAATGGCGGTCGATTACGGCGACAGTCACACCGGACTTGCCTGCTGTGACAGGACGGAAACGCTTGCCTCCCCGTTAGGGATAATAAACGAGCGTGATTTTAATATATGCGCACAAAAGGTCGCCGCTGCCGCGGTGGAATATGAGGTCGGCGAGGTCGTTGTAGGTAATCCTATCAATATGAACGGCACTTTAGGTCCGAGAAGTGAAAAGTGTCGTCAGTTTGCCGATCTGCTCAGCAATTACCTTGAGATACCGGTAGTAATGTGGGACGAGCGTTCCACCACCGTTACCGCGCATAATATGATGAACGAGGTAAATAAACGCGGCAAAAAGCGCAAGTCGGTCATCGACGCGGTGGCTGCTGCCGTGATACTGGAAAATTATCTGGCATATAAGGCCAATATGCGCAAAAATCAGACAAACAGCGAATAAAAAACAATCGGCATACATAATATTAACCGTATGAAAACGGATCTTATGTCCAAAAGCGGGTGATGTTATGATATGCCGTTTTTCCGATTTACGGTGCAAGGAAGTGATAAGTATAAAGACCGGTCGGCGGATAGGCTTTGTCGATGATATCGAATTTGACAGCTGCACCGCGAAAATATGCCGGATAATAGTGTTCGGAAAGAGCAAATTGTTCGGGCTGCTGGGCAGGGAGGACGACCTTATAATCAACTGGTGCGATATCGAGATAATAGGGGAGGACACTATACTTGTATGCTGCGATATTCCGTCCGTCGGGAAAAAGAAAGGCGGTTTTCTGCAAAAACTGCTTAACTAAAGGGATTTTTGCAGGTTTTTCCGGTAAAACTCTTGACAAGCAGGGAAAATTATGCTAAAATAATTAAGCTGTGCTTTTGTGCGGCAAATCCACACGCGTCGTATAAGGCTCTTTGGTGCAGTATTGCTTGAGTCTGTAAGCGCGCGGAGGAAAAAACCAAAAAACAAGGAGGACACTACTAATGGCAGTAGTATCAATGAAACAGCTTCTTGAGGCCGGAGTTCATTTCGGACACCAGACAAGAAGATGGAACCCCAAAATGGCGCCCTATATCTTTACGGAGAGAAATGGCATTTACATCATCGATCTTCAGAAGACCGTGAAAAAGCTGGACGAGGCTTACAACTTCATTCATGACGTTGCGGCAAGCGGTGAAGAAATACTGTTTGTAGGCACCAAAAAGCAGGCTGCCGATTCTATCAAGGAAGAGGCGGAGAGAGCAAACGCACATTATGTAAACGCAAGATGGCTCGGCGGTATGATGACCAACTTTAAGACTATCCGCAAGAGGATCAAGAGACTTGAACAGCTCCACGCTATGGAGACCGACGGAACCTTCGATCTGCTCCCCAAGAAGGAAGTAGTAAAGCTCAATCTTGAGATAGAAAAGCTGGAAAAGTTCCTCGGCGGTATCAAGAACATGGAAAAGCTGCCCGGCGCTCTGTTCGTGGTTGACCCCCGCAAGGAAAAGATATCCGTCGCAGAGGCTAAAAAGCTCGGCATACCGGTAGTCGCTATAGTTGACACCAACTGCGACCCCGACGAGATAGACTATGTTATCCCCGGCAACGATGACGCTATCCGCGCAGTAAAGCTCATCGCCGGCGCAATGGCAGACGCTATTATCGAAGCAAGACAGGGTGAGACCGTTCAGTCCGACGAAGAGCCCGAATATAAAGAAGACGTTGAATCCGCTGAAGCACCGGCTGAAGAGCCCGCCGAAGCAACAGAAGAATAATAAAGGAGTTAAATTAAATGGCTATATCAGCACAAGATGTAAAAGCGTTGAAGGATCTTACCAACTGCGGCCTTATGGACTGCAAGAAAGCGCTTGAGCAGACCAACGGCGACGTTGACGCCGCTATAAAGTATTTAAGAGAAAACGGTCTTGCTAAGGCTGCCAAGAAGTCCGGCAGGATCGCTGCTGAAGGTCTTGTATATGCAAAGATAGACGAAGCTAAGAAGATAGGCGCTATTGTAGAGGTAAACAGCGAGACCGACTTTGCGGCTAAGTCCGAAAGATTTGTTGAATTTGTTGATATCGTAGCTCAGGCTGTTATCGACAGCGACGCAGAGGATGTTGAAGCGCTCAAGGCTTACAAGCCCGCAGGCAGCGAGGATACCATCGGCGATATCCTTACCGAGAGGATCGCTACCATCAGCGAGAATATCCAGATCCGTCGTTTCAAGAGAATGACCGGCGACCTGTTCTCCTATATCCACAACGGCGGCGGTTCTATCATAGGCGCTATGATAAAGATAGAAGCTGACGATACAAACGACGACGCTGTTAAAGTATGCGCAAAGGATCTGCTGCTCCAGATAACTGCCAGCAGCCCGCAGTATGTAAATCAGGAGGACGTTCCCGCGTCTGTTATTGAAGAAGAGAAAAATATCCAGCTTGAGATCGTCAAGAAGGAAAACGCGGAATCTCCCAAGCCCAAGCCGGAAAATGTGCTTGAGAAGATAGTAGAAGGCAGAATGAGAAAGTTCACCGAGGATATCTGCCTGCTCAATCAGCCTTATGTAAAAGACCCCAACATCACAGTTGCAAAGTATATCGCTTCTGTAGGCAAGAATATCAAGGTGGTAGATTTCGTTCGTTACGAAAAGGGCGAGGGTATCCAGAAGAAAGAGGATAACTTCGCAGACGAAGTTGCATCTATGGTCAAGTAAAACTAATAACTACAACTTAAACGCCGACCCGTCAGGGTCGGCGTTTAAGTCTGTCGATAAACCCACGCACCAGAAAATGCAGCGAAATTTATTTTTTATTCAATAAAATTTTAACAAGGAATTTACTATTATAACAGCTTGAATGAATAATTGCTGTATAAATTTTCTTTACTGCGTGTGTTTTTCGACGCCTGTAATTTTTAGTTATTTAGTGAAAAACTGTTTGAATTTTTTTAACGCGTCCGTTCCGTATGTCTTGACCGAAATAAAAATCAGCATAGAGCATAGCGAGGTTATATTCAGCGTATCGAGCGTTTGAGTGAGGGAAGAGTCCGTTATTACGTTGCAGTAGGTTATTATTGGTACTGCGGCGGACATTCCCAACGCGAGAGCGGCGGTCCCGCCTAATGCGCAAGCCGTGAACATCAGCCCGCGAAAGAGCTTTTTGATATCGAACGGTATGCTGCTTTTATGCGCCAGCGCGATACCTAGCAGAATATCCGCCGCTCTGAAAAACGCCAACAGTAACAGACATGCGCCTATATATTCAAGGTTTTTCATCAGCGCGTTGATTATTTCGCTCATTATTTCTCCTTCCGGAGGTTTTCGCTATATTATATGAATTTGAGACGGATAATGTAAAACCCCCGGATTTAATTCCGGGGCTTATTTTACTGCTTAGTAATTACTTGCATAGCGTTATTCTTAATATCCTCAATGATTTTCAGTATAGAATTTCTCGTTTGAAGATCAAACATCTTGATAAAGTTGTACGGCTTATCAAACGGCGGCTTCATCAAAATTTTAATATCCTCAATATAGCCTTTGTTCTCAATATGATTGATGATCTTCAGGATAAATTCGATCTGTTGCTGATTGAGCGAGCGGTCATTTATAAATGATGAAAATGCAGCCATAGCGCTGTCGTGGTCGAGCTTAGCTATCTTACGGATAAGCAGACCAAAAGGCGTATCGCCGTACTCGCGCTTGTAATCTTCGCTATCGCCAAGCTCCTGAATCAGTATTCTTTCGAGCTCCTTATAATCTTCTTTTGTCAACGGAAGATTGTGATTCAGCTTATAGATAGTGGGGTCATTTTTATGCTCTTCGACATAGCGGTTGACTTTTTTGCGGTAGTACTCAAAATCATAGGCGGCGCCAAGAGCATCGCCTTCCTTGCTATTGAGTACAGGATCGTCAAGCTTTGTAAATATCTTCGGCTTTACCGGACCGGTCGCCATGACAAGCAGCGCTTTGCGGAATCCCTGCTCGATATGCTCACAAACCGCACGGATCGCAGCTTTTTGGTAATAGCGGTCTGTGATCTTGTCATCTATCGGGATAGCGGATAGCTTTTTGCGAGTTTCACGGCGGTTCATCAGCTTTTCGAGATCTGACTTTGTGAAGAACCCGCTTGTTTTACGCTGAGTAGATGACATATCATCCCAAAAGTATGTTTCAAAGCCGTTTGAGGTGAACATCATCGGCCTGCGCCCGAATTTGTGTTCCAAACAATCAGCATAGAGAGATGCTTGTTTTCTGCCTGTATTCGGGTCTTTGCTTGTTCGCTTTGTTTCTATTACAGCAAGCGGCAGACCGTCGCGCTCGACCAGGCGGAGTACCAGAAACGCTACGATGCTCTGACCGCACGGTTCGACAAGGCCAAGGCGCGGCTGGAGATGGTCGAAGCCAACAGTCCAGGCAGGCGACCATCGAAGCCTACATCGAAACCCTCAAGGCGCAGGACACCCTGGTGGAGCGGTTCGAGCCATCCCTCTGGTGTGCGCTGCTGGATTTCGTGACGGTCTACTCCAAAGAGGATGTACGGTTCACCTTCAAGGACGGAACGGAAATAAGGGCATAGCCGTTATTAGGGAGCACTTACTCAAGAGGCAGTATTTTTTGCAGGCCGTTTGGAGCAGATTGGCAGTTCAAACCAGAATGTGCAGTTGTTTTTGCTGTCAACGCCATATTTCGCTCTATGCGCTGTTAAAATCTCTTTTGCAATAGACAGGCCAAGCCCTGAAACGGCAGCCTTATTCTTCCTGTTCCGTGCGGTGTAGTAGCGGTCCCAAATGTGCGGAATATCCTCGTCGGCGATCCCCTTGCCGTAATCGGTCACCGCAAACCGTGCGGAGCCGTCTCTTGTTGTCAGCGACACCTTGATTGTTTTGCTTTCGTCCGTGTGGTTTACGGCGTTGTCGATGAAATTATAGATGACCCGCTTGATTTGCGCCTCGTCCGCTCTCGCCGTAACGCCGTCCGTGATTTCAGCTTCAATGGCATAGCCGTTTTGGTCGCAGAAGGGCGCAAATTGCCCTATCACCTCGCGGACAGCACGGCTCAGGTCGATTTTTTCGTACTCCTTCACCGAACTGTCTGCCTGCATAGCGGAAAAATCCAAAATTTCATTGACCAACGCTGTGAGCCTGTCCGCCTCGCGGGTGATAATGTCCAGATCTTTCTCTCGCTTTTCCTCATCGCTCCACGAAATCTCTTTGACCATTTCCGCATACCCTCTGATCATGGTGAGAGGTGTCCTCAAATCGTGGGAGACGTTGGCGAGAAATTCCCGCCCCGCGTTTTGGGATTTTTCAAGACGCAGCGCCGTTTCTCCCAGCGTATCGGATAGTTCGTCCAATTCCGTACAAAAACCTTTCGGAAGCTCCGGGTGGAAGTTACCACCGGCGATCTGTTTGGCGGAAGCCGCAATCTGCGCCACCGGCTTTTCAAAGCGTTTGGATATAATCCACGCAAGGACGAAACATAAAATCAGAGACAGGACGGAAACCCACACAAGCTGCACCCGCAAGATTCCGACTGTCCCGCCTACTGTGCCGAGTGGAAGGCTGACCGACAGAATTCTTCCGTCTCCCAGTCGTACACCGGTCACATAGGCCGTCTCATCCTCAGTCACAAAGCCGACCCGATCGGTTCCGGCATCGTCCAGCTCGTTTACAAGTGTCTGATAGCTGTACGGCAGATTGCGCAGCGCGCCCTTTTCCCAATTCATCACATCGTCGGCGTGATACGGATTGTCCGTCCCATCCCCCGGTTGCTCTGTGCCACTATAAAGATGCCGATATTCATCGGCGCTGTAAAGGACATTCCCGTCCGCGTCGGTTACGAATACGAGGAGCGAATTTTTTACGGCGACCTCGTCGATCACCTCATAAAAGTCGGAATCGGAGGCGTGAGCGGTCATATTGCCCACCGCTTTTTCGACGTTTCGGATCGCCATATTGTTATAGAAGCTCTGTAAAAAAACTGTCTGCAAAAGCCAAAGCACAAGAAAGATGACGGCGGAAAACAACAGAAACCACAGCCACAGCTTCACGCCGAAGGATCTACGCTTTTTCATCGAACCGATACCCCGTTCCCCGCAAAGTCACGATACACTTCCGATAGGGTCCCAGCTTGCCGCGCAGGAGCTTGATCTGCCAATCTACTGTGCGGTCGTCCCCATAATAGTCGTAGCCCCACACGGCGTTCAATATGTTCTCCCGTGTCAGGGCGATACCTTTGTTCTGTATGAGATAGACAAGCAGCTCATACTCTTTCGCGGTCAGCTCCGTCTTCACACCGTCCACAAAGACTTCATGGGAGAGCGTGTCCATGCGTAGCCCCTGTACCACGATTTCCTGTTTCGGCTTTCCCTCGGTGTGCCTTGCAAGGACCGCCTTTACCCGCGCCATCAGCTCCCGCGGGGAAAACGGCTTTACCACATAATCGTCGATACCCAGTTCAAAGCCCATCAGCTTGTCGTACTCGGTGCCAAGTGCCGACAGCATGATAACGGGCGTTTGTTTCTGCTTGCGGATCTCCTTGCAGGCGGTGAACCCGTCCATCTCCGGCATCATAATGTCTAGGATGATCAGGTCGTAGTCGTTTTCGCTGCATAAACGTACCGCTTCTTTGCCGCTCGCCGCAGTATCGATTCTATGCCCCTCATGCTCCGCAAAACGGGAAATCAGTTCTACAATATCCCTTTCATCATCGACAGCCAATAGGTAAGCCATGATTTTCCTCCTATACAGCGCAAAACGCAAACCGCCACTTGGACGGTCTGCCATTTTGCGCATTTTGCGTTTTGTTACTTATGATAGCTCGCGCCGCGCTGCTGTCCGGTCAGATACCCGTAACCGGAGATATCCTGTGTGCGTTCGCTGTCATCGCTCTGCCGGTAAGATGCACCTCTCTGCTGTCCGCCAACATAGCTGTAAGATGCAGCCGCTTCTTCGGACCAAGGCGTTTCCCCAATGCCATTTTCAGCTAAGAAAGCGTCCTGCTCGTCTTCGGGAAGCTCCTCCGCCTGTGCATACAGATCGTTGCGTTCGGTGCTGCGCTGCTGACCGGTAATATAGCTGTATTTGCTTTGCTCCGTCGCGGAACTCTCGGTTTGCGCTTCTTCGTCATTTTCCGATGCGACGACCGCTTCGGATGATTTCGGTTCGTTCGTTTCGGCGTCAACACCTGCCGCAAAAGCGGTCACACATCCCACCGACAGTACAAGAGCCGCCACTACAGCAGTTGTAACAATTGTTTTCTTCTTCATGGCTTATACCACCTTTCATAATTCTGACTTCCGTCAGTAATTATAGGATAAACCATGAATGAGGAATGCGCGTGGCGGTTATTAGGAATCTGTGTGGAATATCATGTCATTCAGATATACTTCCATTCTTGTTCATTAGCAAATCCGAAAGACCTGTTAAAAATGCTTTTTTCACGACAACATTATACTACAAAACCGTGAATAAATCTACCGCTATTAACCCAGCACACATTTTACACCGCAAGCGGAAATTACACCGCAAAGGCGCACTTTGGGGTTTTCCTCGGCTTTATATCAAACTCTGCAAGATCTGCGGATTCGGTATCACAAAAACGGCGCTGTCCATATAACGAGTGAAAGAAGTCTGTTTCCGGCCGCTATCATCTCTATCGGCAATCTCTACCAGTTCGCCGTTTTCATCAAAATCAGGCAGCTTGCCGTATTTCATCTTTTTTATTGCAGGAAAAGCGTATTTGGATACAACGTCAAAAATATAACGGGCGTCCTTGTTTTTGAATTTGCTCCATCGCATAGGCATGCGGGAATCGAACCCGAGCCGCCTCACGACGATGCCTTTGGGCGCTTTTCGTCCCTTTCGGCTTGACAGGCGCCAGCCTGCCTGCGCCTCAAGAAACAAAAATCACCTCAAATTCATTCGCCGTGAGGTGCACAGCAGTTTTTACGGAGCAGATTTTCGTCAAGACAAGGAAACCGAACGAAGGCATACTTGCGTATGTCAAGCGAGGTTGACGCAGTATTGGCGGAAATATGCCCGTAAAAACCGACTTGGGTTCGACTCCCGCATGCCTAGGTGTTCACGGGTAAGAAAACTGCCTAATAACAATTAAAACAATAATATGATATCTTTATTTTGAGTGCAAATCCTTTGGTATATAATTTCTGAGTTCCTCTAAAAACACTTCCGCCGCCTTGGAAAACACATAATGCTTTTTCCAAATGATGTCAAGCCCAACGTTCATCGGCGGGTCAAGCGGGCGAAAACAAAGCGGATTTTCGGCGTAATCACGGATAACATTTTCAATGCACAGCGCAATTCCCACGCCCTCCTCAACGAGAATTGCGGCATTGTACAGCAGATTATACGTTGCGGCAATGTCGTATTTTTGATACGATCCGCCCGACCAACCCGAAAATTCACCCTCCGCCATTGCCTGATTTGTCACGATAATATGCCGTTTCAAAAGGTCTTTCGGTGTAATCGCTGTCTTTTCTGCAAGCGGGTCGTCACGTCGCACAAGAACGCCCCAGCGGTCGGTAGTCGGCAATTTTATCAAATCATACTTTGACATATTCGCAGGTTCAATGCAAACGCCAAAGTCCAGAAGTCCTCTGTCGAGCCTGTCTGAAACGTCCTCCGCGTGACCGCTGTAAAAGTGAAAACGTATTGTGGGATATTTTTCCCTGACCCTATAAATCACCTTTGCAAGCGTGCGAATGCCCTCTGTTTCGCCGCTGCCGATGTAAATATCGCCGCTGATGTTGTCCGTTTTCGGGCTGACGTCGGCTTTTGTTTTTTCAACAAGCTCCAGAATTTCCTCCGCCCGCTGTCGGAGCAATGCGCCCTCTTTTGTCAGAATAACCTTTCTGTTAGTGCGTTCAAACAGCTTTACGCCGAGTTCTTCCTCTAAGTCGTGGAGCTGACGGGAAAGCGGCGGCTGCGACATATGCAGAATTTCCGCAGCTTTTGTGATGTTCTCCTCCTGTGCTACTGCAAGAAAATATTTTAATGTCCTAATGTCCATAAATACACCCCCAAAAATAGTATAGCACATTTTGTCATACTTTTCAAGTATAACAAAACAAATAAAATATGTATTTGCAATTGCAGGAACAGTATGCTATAATGAAATTGAAAAGGGGAGAATTAAATGGTTGATGAAATTCTCGCGTATTTTTCGGGGAAACCTACCGCCGACGAGGACGAAATGAACAGGCGCATATGGGCGGTTTGTCAGGAAACGCAAAAGGCACTTGTGAATTTGAACAACAGCTATCACACGGACGCGGAGATACTCGCGCTTATGTCCGAGATAATCGGTGAAGAAGTCGGAGATGGTTTCAGAATGTTTTTGCCGTTTTACACGGACTTCGGACGGAATATCCACATCGGGGAAAATGTTTTTATAAATTCCTGCTGTCACTTTCAAGACCAAGGCAGAATTTTTATAGGTGATGACGTTCTTATCGGCCATAATGTTGTGCTGGCGACGATAAATCACGACCTTGACCCAAAACAGGAGCACAAAAATCACTACTCGCCGATAAGGATTTGCAGTAACGTTTGGATAGGCTCAAATGCAACAATTTTGTCGGGTGTTACCGTGGGCGAATGGGCAGTTGTTGCCGCGGGAGCAGTTGTTACAAAGGACGTAGAACCGTATACAGTAGTCGGCGGCGTTCCTGCAAGGGTTATCAGACGGATAGAAACAGAGGGATAAAATGAAACGCATAATCTCAAGTTTATTATTGCTGACGCTTGCTTTCGGATCGGTCGCTTGCAGTAATAATTCGGAAAGCGAAAGCGTTAATTCCGAATTATCTCAAAGTACGGCAGTATCATCTTCTTCAGCGACTTCCAAAACGGAAAGTAGTTCGGACAAAAGCACCGAGAGTGTTCCTACTCCGAGCGAAACCGCAAACATCGGCGAATTTGATTTTGAAAGGAAAACGGTTATGCTGAACAGCGGGTATGAAATGCCAATAATGGGGCTTGGCACATACAGCCTTTCGGACGAGGAATGTTACAACTCGGTGACGGCATTGCTCGAAAGCGGCGGGCGGCTTATTGATACGGCGTATATGTACGGCAACGAGGCGGCTGTCGGTCGCGCGATACGAGACAGCGACGTGCCGCGCGAGGATATTTTCGTTATCACAAAAATCTATCCCGGCGAGCAGTTCCAAAATCCCGAAAAGGCAATACAAGACGCGCTCGATAAACTTGACATCGGCTATATTGATATGATGTTATTGCACCACCCCGGCGAAAATGACGTGAAAGCGTATCTTGCAATGGAAAAATTTGTTGCGGACGGGAAAATTCACTCGCTCGGCTTGTCGAATTTTTATATTGAAGAGCTTGAGGAATTTCTGCCGCAGGTGAATATAACTCCCGCGCTCGTGCAAAATGAAATTCACCCGTATTATCAGGAACAGGCGGTAGTGCCGTATATTCAAAATCTCGGCATTGTCGTGCAAGGTTGGTATCCGTTCGGCGGGCGCGGTCACACGTCGGAATTGCTCGGCGATGAAACGCTGAACGAAATTGCAAACGCTCACAAAGTTACCGCCGCGCAGGTCATTCTGCGCTGGAATTTGCAAAGGGGAGTTGTTGTTATCCCGGGCTCAAGCAATCCCGACCACATCAGGGAAAATCTTGATATTTTCGGGTTTGAACTGTCCGACAGTGAAATGGAGAAAATCGCAGAATTAAATCGTGACGAAAAACACGATTGGTATTAAAAATTCAGAAAGGCAGGCTATTACAATGAACGAACTTAAACTGACAAACGAATGGGATAAGACATTCCCGAAAAGCGAAAAGGTGGAGCATAAGAAGGTAACGTTCCGCAATCGTTACGGCATTACGCTTGCCGCAGATATGTACACGCCGAAAAATGCGGAGAGCAAACTTGCGGCAATTGCGGTCTGCGGACCGTTCGGCGCAGTCAAGGAGCAATGTTCGGGACTGTACGCCCAGACAATGGCGGAGCGCGGATTTCTGACGATAGCGTTTGACCCGTCATTCACGGGAGAAAGCGGCGGCACGCCTCGCTATATGGCGTCTCCCGATATTAACACCGAGGATTTTATGGCGACGGTTGATTTTCTTTCGGTGCAGGACAATGTTGATCCCGAAAAAATCGGAATTATAGGCATTTGCGGCTGGGGCGGTCTTGCGATAAACGCCGCCGCGCTTGACACGAGAATTAAAGCGACTGTTGCGTCTACAATGTACGATATGGCGCGTGTGAATGCGAACGGATATTTTGACGCAGAGGACAGCGAAGAACAGCGTTATCAGAAAAAAGTCGCCCTCAATGCACAGCGTATCAAAGATTTCAAGACGGGCGAATATGCGCTCGGCGGCGGTGTAGTTGACCCGCTCCCTGAGGACGCACCGTTTTTCGTAAAGGATTATTATGATTATTACAAGACAAAAAGAGGTTATCACCCGCGTTCGCTCAATTCAAACGGCGGCTGGAACGTGACGGGTTGTATGTCGTTTATGAACCAGCCGATAAACACTTACAGCAACGAAATTCGCAGCGCGGTGCTGATAATGCACGGCGAAAAGGCGCATTCCTGCTATTTCGGAAAAGACGCATACGCGGCAATGACCACTAACAGCAAATACACGGACAACAAGGAACTTCTGATTATTCCGAACGCCGTTCACACCGACCTCTATGACGGCGGCGGGAAAAATGCAATTCCGTTTGATAAGCTGGAGGAGTTTTTCAAAAAATATCTGGGATAAAATTCAATTGATATTATTTCGGCACGTTCTCAATTTTCGAGGATGTGCTTTTTTATGCCCTTTTGCACACGCTTTAATTTGACAATGCACACGGCAGCGCATTTTGCACACGGAAAAATTGTTTGTATCAACGAGAGAGTTTACATAGATATAATCTTGCAGAGTTTGATACAAAGCCGAGGAAAACCCCAAAGTGCGCCTTTGCGGTGTAATTTCTGCTTGCGGTGTAAAATATGTGCCGGGGGACGCCCGGTTATTTTTTTTTGAAAAAATTACAGCGCACCCATTGACAAACGTCAATGCGTCGTGTATAATATAGATAGATTGAAAATCATCTATGGGAGGTGACGAGCTTGCAGACAAAAGAGAAGCAGATGGCGGGGGTATTCAAGGCGCTTTGCGACGAGAACC
>CANRII010000044.1 GCA_947630685.1 uncultured Ruminiclostridium sp.
CAACGTGAGAATCTACCATCGTAACGGTCAGTGGGGCTTATCGGAGGCGGCAGCGTGCCTAAGCCGGGCGAGATATCGCTTGCGCATAACGGCGTGCTGTTTTTGGACGAGCTGCCGGAGTTTGACCGCCGCACGCTGGAAACTCTGCGCCAGCCGCTGGAGGACGGCGTTATCACCATTTCCCGCGCTCAAGGCTCGGTAAGCTATCCCTGCGATATAATGCTGGTGGCGGCGATGAATCCCTGCCCCTGCGGCAATTTCGGCAATCCGCGCGGACATTGCACCTGCTCCGAAAAGATGATACAAAACTACCTCGGAAAGATCAGCCGTCCGGTGCTGGACAGGATAGATATACAGGTGGAGATGCCGCAGCTGGGTTATGACGAGATAAGCAGCTCCAAACCGGGCGAATCCGGCGAAAAGGTGCGCGAGCGTGTGATGAAAGCCCGTGAGATACAAAAAGAGCGGTTCAAGGGAACGGGCATACGTTCCAATTCAAAAATACCCGCCTCGGCATTGCACAGCATGTGCCGTATGGAGGACGACGCTAAAAAGCTGATATCCGGCTGCTTTGACAAGATGGGGCTGTCCGCAAGAGCATACGACCGCATACTAAAGGTCGCCCGCACCTGCGCCGATCTTGCCGGAAGCGAGATAATCCGCAAAAAGGATATAGCCTCCGCGATAAACTTCCGCAGTCTTGACCGCAAATACTGGTCGCATAACGATCAAAAGTGAAAGTACGGTGATAATTCCGTTTTAGCTGTTGACTTTAACGGAAAATATGCTATACTTAAATAGTTGAGAAAAACCATTAGGAAGGGACAAAAACATGAAAAAGACATTGACCGCAGCGGCGTTATTCACCGTTATGGCTATGGGAGTATCCGGCTGCGCGGAAAGCATACTGACTTCAAAAACCGATACCACGTCCGATATATGGACGGCTCAGCCCGACGACGTGGTGGCGTGGGCAGGCGGAGAGCTTTCGGAGGAAGAAAAGGCGTACTACGATATCGCTTTCAAGGATTTTTATTCGGAATATTCGCTTTATGTAGACCTTAACGGTCTGGACGAAACTAATTCCAGCGACGAGGGCACGCTGAAAAATCTCCGTCAGGGAATGATGGAAAGCCTTGCCCGTGAAAGAGTCGTTATGAAAAAGGCGGAGGAGCTGGGACTTGACGTTCTCACCGACGAAGAGGCCGCCGAGATCAATGAGGATTACGAGGATTATATCGGGCAGTTTTATACCATGTTCGAGGAGGACGCGCAAAACGAGCTGGGCGACACCTCGGACATCGCCGAGGAAGAGCTTAAGGCAAAGCAGCAGGAGTTAGTGGCGGATTATCTCGCTCAATTCGACCTTACCGAAGAAAACGTCCTTAAATGGGTCACAAATAATTATGTATACAGCAAAGTGGTGGACTATATCGGCAAGGACGTTACCGTCACCGACAAAGAGGTCGAGGACTATATAACCTCCTTTACCGAGGAGGCGAAAAGCGCTTATGAAAAATCCGTCAGCGACTATGAGGGGCAGACCGAATATCAGGCGGTATGGGTGCCGGAGGGTTCCCGTCGGGTAAAGTATATCCTTATCGCCATCGATAACGCAGACGCCGCGGAGCTTGCGGCAGAGCGCAACGAGAGCGACGCGGATAATTCCGCTTTGGACGCAAGACGCGACGAGCTGTTAAAAGATATCCAGGGTCAGGCGGACGCCGCTTTGGAAAAGCTGAAAAACGGCGACGATTTCGACGCGGTGTTAAAAGAATACGGCGCTAACTATTACGAGGGCGTGGAGGATCAGACTACTCTTCTGATATATAAGTCGGAACGCACTATACCGGAAGTGTACGAAGCGGCATACGAGCTTGAAAAGCCGGGAGATATCTCGGGGCTTATCGCCGCGGACAACGGTTATTTCATCTTGAAATATGTTTCCGACGCGGAGATAACCGAGGAGAATATGGAAGACGTGCGCCAGGCGACCCGCGACGGTATGATATCCGATAAAAAACAGCAATTACAGCAGGAAACGCTTACTAAATGGCTGGAGGAGATCGATTATCAGTACGATTACGAGAATTTGAACTACGATGAACCCGAAGAGGAAGCTTCCTCAACGGAAAGCACACAAAGCGAATAAGCTCCGGGCGTTGTTTTAAGCAAGAGGGTCTTACAAAAAGGAGCGCTTGAAGAATATGGCAAAATGTTATCAATGTCCGAGAAAGTGCGGAACAGATAGAGATAAAGCTATAGGCTACTGCGGGGTAAGCAGTCTTAAGGCGGCGCGCGCGGCTTTGCATTACGGGGAAGAGCCCTGCATATCCGGAACGCGGGGCAGCGGAGCGATATTTTTTTCGGGGTGCGTATTAAAGTGCGTTTTCTGTCAGAACGCCCCTATAAGTCACGGCGGGCAGGGCATGGAAATAAGCGAGGAACGCCTCGGCGAGATAATGCTCGAGCTTCGCGACAAGGGAGCGCATAATATAAATTTAGTTACGCCGACGCAGTTTTCGATACAGATAGCAAGGGTCTTGGAAAAGGTAAAGCCGCAGCTCGATATACCCGTTATATGGAACTGCGGCGGTTATGAGAGCGTGGAAACATTGCGTATGCTCGACGGGCTGATAGACGTTTATCTTCCCGACTTTAAGTATGCCGACAATGCACGCGCGGAAAAATACTCTTTCGCTAAGGATTACCCCGAAACAGCGCTTTTTGCGATAAAGGCGATGTACGACAGCGTGGGAAGGGTACAGTCAAACGCCGACGGAATTATTACCCGTGGGGTGATGGTGCGCCATTTGGTACTGCCCGGCGGAAGGCATGACAGCATAAAAGCGCTGGATATGCTCGCCGACGCGCTGCCGGTGGAAAATATCCTGCTCAGTCTTATGCGGCAGTATCTTCCGTGTCATAAGGCGAATGAAATAAAAGAGCTGTCAAGAAAGCTGACTACTTTTGAATATCGGTCGGTGGCAGAACACGCGGCAAGCCTCGGCTTTTTAGGCTACACGCAGGAAAAGGAAAGCGCCGACGCCGAATATATCCCGCAATGGGATATGACCGGGCTTACTTGACAATTCCTTGCAGATGTGTTATCATCATAAACGTGAGTTCGCAAAATCCTCACATTAAACAAAACTACGGAGGAAAATCAAATGAGAAACAAAAAGGTCCTGTTCATTGTGCAGGGCGCGGTCATTGCGGCTGTTTACGTCGTGATGACGTGGCTTACTAACCTTATGGGGCTTGCAAGCGGAGTGGTACAGGTAAGGCTCAGCGAGGCGCTGACGATACTGCCCGCGTTCACCCCCGCCGCTATACCGGGTCTGTTCGTCGGGTGCGTCATCTCAAACACCATTACCGGCGCGGTGATATGGGATATCGTCTTTGGCAGTCTTGCGACGCTTATCGGGGCGATATTTACTTATCTGCTGAAAGACAAAAACAGATGGCTCGCGCCGCTGCCGCCGATAATCGCAAACACGCTGATAGTGCCGTTCGTGCTGGTGTATGCTTACGGAGTGCCGGACGCGTTATGGTTCGTATTCCTTACGGTGTTTGCCGGAGAGGTCATCTCCTGCGGATTTGTAGGAATGTGCCTTTATCACGGGTTGGACAACAAAGCGGTCCGCAGGATAATTTCATATCAATAATAAATATACCGCCTACCATGTGATAGGCGGTATATTTATTATGGGAGAATCACTGTTAAAGAAACAGTAAAGGTTTAATCTGAAACATTTATTTCGGTGAAGTCGGTGATGAATATTCCGCTGTATGAGCTGTTGTCGTTGAAGTTAAAGGATATTTCGTTTGCGGTGATAGACACGCTGTAGGTCTTATCCTGTTCAAATTCGCTCATGTCCGCTTCGCTGTCGTCTATTATGATCTTCGGATAGCCGCTTTCGGCGACCGACTCATAGTTTGAATCGACGGCTGCGCTCGCTCCGCTTATCCCTATCGGGAGGTACGGCAGTATAGTGTCGAAATTCTCCGGGTTTGCGCAAAGCTCATATCCGTTTTCCGTGTTATAGCTCAGCGTTCCGGTGATAGTTATTTCACCATCTAAGGTTAGACGGTTGTAGCCGTCCGGATCTATAGTAAGCTGATTTGAAAGTGCGTAAAGCTGCATTTCCGCTTCGGTGACGGTCATGTTGCCGACCTTGTCGCCTACCTTAAGAATAGTGTCGTCCGGCTCTCCGGTAAACGGCGGGTGCTTGTCGAGGTCGCCGAACTCGCTCTTATCCGTGGTGTACCACAGCTCGGAGCTGTCCAGCTTTCTTACTGCCGAGTAGTCGTATACGAACTTCTCGCCGTCGTATTTGGACATATCGGTTTCTATCATCACGCTGTCAAACGGCATTTTGATGGGGAATTCGGCTCCGTCTTGCTGTTCGCACTTTGTCTCATTCACGCTTATCCTGTCGACCTTTGCCTTTATTCTTCTATCGCCGCCGATGTAGTCGCTGAAATCCATCGTGCTGACGGTTATCTCCACGTCGTATATTCCGGTGTTTTGAGGAAGAATATCACTATCGGCGTCAAGCGATATGATAGGATAACCGGACGCGGCGGTGAACCAGAACTGGGTGGTATTTGCCGGCGGTATAATTCCGCCCTTGTAGATCAGCGAATTGGGCAGATACGGCAGTTTTTCTTTCAGTCCGCTCGTGTCCGCGCAGAAGTCGGCTATATTTTCGCTGCGGTCATAGTACAGGAAACCGTGCAGCGTCAAATCGCCCTCCACCGAGAATCTGACATTTTCCCGGGAGAAATAGTAGTAAATGCCGTCGCTGTTCTCCGAGGTGCTTATTTTTAAGTCGCTGCTTGCCTCGGTGACGGTCATTCCTCCGAATTTATCGCCGACGTACAGCTTGGTCTGCGGGATATTGTTGTAGACTATCCCGTCGGTGACGCCGTCCTCGCTGTACTCTCCGTTAAAGAAATTATTGGGCGACTGTTCGTTGTTGTCAAAATAATCGTGACGGTTGCCGTTTGCATCCTGCGGGAATACCTCGTCTACTATCGCAAAATCGTAGTGGCACCACTCTTCTCCGTTGTCATCAACATAATATGCGTCCTTGGTGGGAAGAGCCTCTCCTCCGCCGGATAAATTGCGCTCTATATATTCAGGCAGCTCGTTGTTGACCGAAGTCGAAGTGTTTGTGCTTTCGTTCGAGGGATCCGTGTTGCCGGGTATCACCGCCGGATCGTTTATCATACGCACCAGCGCTACGCCTCCCACGGCGGCTATGCACAGGCAGGCGGCCGCTGCGGTCCATTTCAGCCAGACAAATTTTTTCTTTACCGGCTTTACCTCTTTGAAGTCGTCTTCCTGTATGACCTTATTCTTTTCGGCGGAACGTATAAGGTCTTTCATTTTTCTTTCAAATTCGGGGGAGAATTCATGATGAGGATCCTCTGCCGCGTTCATTTGATCGAATCTTTCGCGGAAGGTTTCTTCCAAAGCCTTTTTTAAGTCGTTGTTATACATAAGACCTTTCCTCCTTTTCTATGCTTTCGTCTTCTTCAAGAAGCTTCAACAGCCTTTGACGCGCTCTGCGCAGCCGCTGCCTTACAGTACCGGCAGGCTCGTTGTAAAAGGCCGCTATGTCGGCAGGAGTTTTATCCATGTATGCCGTAAGGAAAATTATCTCGTAATCTTTATCGGACAGCTTGGCAAGAGCAGCCTTTATCCGCTCCACCCCGTAAGAGGAGAATACGTCGTCTTCAACGTTGTCGTCGCCCGCAAGATCGTACATTTCATCAATGCTCGTCTTTATTGTTTTGTTGTCTTTCCTTTTGTTGTATACGGAAATCGCGATATTTCTTGCGGCGCTGCAAAGATAGCAGCTGCGCACCTCGTCGCTCATTCCCGACAGCATATCGGCTTTTGAGAACACCTTTATGAACGCGTCATGCACGGCGTCCTCAGCGTCTCCGGAGTTTTTAAGTATACTGAACGCAATGCTGTACATTTTATTTCTGTTGGAAATATACAACTGCTCGAACAGACTTTTTTCTTCCGGCGAGTCAGCCATGGACATATACATGCCTAACATATTATTCCCCCTCATGTTTCTTTTTAAGGAAACTTATATTTGTATTATAAAACAGCCCGGACCGATTGTCAAACATCTGCATATCGCGGCGGATATCGTCATACCCGCCGCGTGCCGCTGAGGGTGTACGGCTATATAAACCGCTTATGCGATTTATACCGGTATTTACCTCATCTGCTGTATGCAGATATAAGGACAATTGGTTTTAGTACTGCCTTGCTTTGCTGCTGCGACCTGCCCTTATGATCAAGATTTCGGAAGGCGATCGTCCGGCGTCAAAGCTCGTGACAGCGTTATCGACTTGCAGTACTGTTTCGTCCGGCGGTTTTTTCCGCCTTCATAAGCTAAGACAAAAAAACAGGCTCAGCGTTACCGTATTTTTGCAAAATATTTTTTATTTGTAGGTTTTTCACAAATAATTCGACTTAAAATTATGCAATGTGCTGTGAAAAATCGCCGTGTTTTGACATTTTCGGCTTGACTGAAATATAAAAATATGATATACTTATTTATGATTATTAATACGGCAAAAGCCGCAATACGGAAAGGAAGATCATCATGGATAAAACAATGACCCTTTATGCCGAATGGATGGAAAAGGCGGTGCAGGATCCCGACCTTAAAACGGAGCTTATCAGCATAGACGGAAAGGCGGAGGAGATATCCGACCGTTTTTACCGCGACCTTGAATTCGGCACCGGCGGATTGCGCGGCGTCATAGGCGCGGGCACTAACAGAATGAACATATACACGGTAGGCAAGGCTACTCAGGGACTTGCGAACTACCTTAAAAATACAGGAAAAGCCGACCTCAGCGTGGCGATAGCTTACGACAGCAGAATAAAGTCCGACGTGTTCGCGCGTCATGCGGCTTCTATTTTCGCGGCAAACGGGATAAAGGCTAATATTTATCCCGAGCTTATGCCTACCCCGATGCTGTCCTTTGCGGTGCGCGCGCTGGGCTGCGACGCGGGTATTATAGTTACCGCAAGCCACAATCCCGCGAAATACAACGGCTACAAGGTATACGGCAGCGACGGCTGTCAGGTGACGCTTAACGCCGCAGAGCAGATACTCGGAGAGATAGAAAAGCTGGATATCTTTTCCGACGTAAAGACCGTTGATTTTGACAAGGCGGTATCCGACGGCAGCATAAGCTATATAGGTCAGGAAGTTATAGACGATTATATCGCGAACGTTAAAAAACAGTCGATACATCCGGAGCTTTGCGCGGCAAGCGGGCTTAAGGTGGTATACACCCCGTTAAACGGCGCGGGAAACAAGCCGGTTCGCCGTATTCTTAAAGAGATAGGAATAACCGACGTTACGGTAGTAAAGGAGCAGGAAATGCCGGACGGCAATTTCACTACCTGTCCTTATCCCAATCCCGAGATACGCGAGGCGCTCGAGCTCGGACTTAAGCTGTGCGAGCAGGTAAAGCCCGATCTGCTGCTTGCGACCGACCCGGACAGCGACCGCGTAGGAATAGCGGTGCCGGACGGCGACGGATATGTATTGTTCACCGGTAACGAGGTGGGCGCGCTGCTGCTCGAATATATCTGCCGTGAGAGGATAGCAAAGGGCACTATGCCTAAAGACCCCGTTGCGGTAAAGACGATAGTTACCACCGAGATAGTCCGCAGGATAGCCGCAAAATACGGCGTACAGCTTATCGACGTGCTTACCGGATTTAAGTTTATCGGCGAGCAGATAGGCTTCCTTGAGGCAAAGGGAGAGGCGGACAGATACATCTTCGGTTTTGAGGAGAGCTACGGCTATCTTGCAGGCTCTTATGTAAGAGATAAGGACGCTGTGGTAGGCTCTATGCTTATATGCGAGATGGCGGCGTTCTACCGTTCAAAGGGTATTTCTCTGGTGCAGGCGCGCGCGGATATGTATAAGGAATACGGCTACTACTGCAACAAGCTGGAGAACTTCGCGTTTGAGGGCGAAAGCGGCATGAAGAAGATGAACGGCATAATGGACACTTTGCGCACCGATTATCCCAAGACGGTAGCGGGCAAAAAGGTCATCGGTCTTGCGGATTATAAGCAGAGCGTTAAGTATGATCTCGTTTCCGGCGAGCAGGAAGTGCTTACTCTGCCGAAATCCAATGTTATCACGTTGTATCTTGAGGACGACGCGAGCATAGTTATCCGCCCCTCCGGAACTGAGCCGAAGATAAAGCTTTATTACACCACCGTCGGCAAGGACGGCGAGGAGGCTGCCGCAAAGCAGGCGGCGCTTTCGGCGGATTTCACAAAGATAATAGGCTGATAACGGTGTGATTTTTGCGGCTGTTCCCAAAATATTTTCAAAAAGGGCTTGCATTTTGCGTTTTAATGTGATAAAATAATAACCTGGGCGCTTAAAACGCCGAAAATAATGACAATTACGGCATCAGCTGTATTTACATGATTTCTCATGATGAATTTTAGGAGGTGTTACAGCATGAAGGAAGGGATCCATCCGGAGTATGAGGAGACCACCATCACCTGCGCTTGCGGCGAAGTGATAAAGACCCGTTCTACCAAGAAGGATATCAAGGTGGAAATATGCTCCAAGTGCCATCCGTTCTTTACCGGTAAGCAGAAGCTCGTAGATTCCGGCGGACGTGTGGATAAGTTCAAGAAGAAGTACAATCTCGGAAACTAAACAACGATTTTTACGGTAGGCGCTAGTGCCTACCGTGTTGTTTTTTAGGATAGTTAAAGTTGATTTTTATATAGGAATATGGTAAAATAACGATATAAAGTAAAATTGTTAATCTTGCGTTAATTTTTCCGTGATAGTATTATCTCCGCGAAAGGAGAAAGCTGATGTTTCATATAATGGTGGCAGAGGACGATACCAATACAAGAAAGCTTATGTGTACCGTGTTGAGCCAGAACGGGTACGAGCCTGTTCCGGCGGTGGACGGTCTGGACGCTTTGGAGGTAATGGACCGGCAGCATATAGACCTTATCCTGCTGGACGTTATGATGCCGCGCATGGACGGTTATGAATTTGTCCGTACTTTAAGAGAGGGCGGCTGTAATATACCGGTGCTTATGGTAACGGCTAAGGAGACCTCCACGGATAAGATACAGGGCTTCAAGGCGGGCACGGACGATTATATGGTAAAGCCGGTGGACGATGAGGAAATGCTGCTGAGGATAGCGGCGCTGCTAAGACGCAGCAACATCGCAAATTCTCACAAGCTGACCGCGGGCGATACTGTGCTGGATTACGACGCGCTTACCGTAAGCTGCGGCGGGAACGTACAGGAATTGCCGAACAAGGAATTTATGCTGCTGTTCAAGCTGCTAAGCTATCAGAATAAGATATTCACCCGCCGCCAGCTTATGGACGAATTATGGGATATGGAATCCGAAACGGACGAGCGGACGATAGACGTACATATAAACCGGCTGCGCGAGCGGTTCCGCGACAATAACGATTTTGAGATAGTTACCGTGCGCGGTTTGGGATATAAAGCGGTGATAAAAGTCTGAGTTTGAGTTTTTGCTTTTCCGAATACGACCGGCAATAACTCGAAAGGAGAAGCTTCTTCGCAAGCATGGCGATAAAAAATGAGCAAGGGCAACTACATTCGCAGATACGGCTCTATCAACGCACACGTAGTGCTGTACGTCTTTTTTATAATGGTTACCGCGAACGCGCTGTGCATGATATTGTTCAATATCCTGTATGCCGCCGGGGTAGTCATGGGTACCGCGCCGATGTTATTGCTGCTTGTAACGCTGAGCGTCAGCACGATAATCGGCAGCGCGCTGACCTATGTGTTTTCCGGAGTAGTTTTAAGACCGCTGCTGCAACTGTCTGCGGCTATGCAGAAGGTGGCGAAAGGCGATTTTACCGTCAAAATAGGCGAGCTTAGCTCGATGTATGAGATAAGGCTGCTGCAGGAGAATTTCAATATAATGACCAGAGAGCTCGGCGGCACGGAAATGTTCCGCAACGATTTTATAAACGGCTTTTCCCACGAGTTCAAGACCCCGATGGTGTCGGTCTACGGCTTTGCAAAGCAGCTTAAAAAGGGCGGCCTTACTCCTCAACAGCAGGAGGAGTATATAGACATCATCTTAAGCGAGTCGCAGCGGCTCATCAATATGTCCGGCAATATCCTTACGCTCAACAAGCTGGAAAATCAGGAGATAGTTTCGGATAAGACGGTGTTCAGATTAGACGAGGAGATACGCCGCAGCATACTTTTGCTTGAACAGCAATGGAGCAGAAAGAACATCACCGTGATACCGGAGCTTGACGAGCTGGAATTTTACGGCAGCGCCGAAATGTTAAGACAGGTATGGCTGAACGTTATCGGCAACGCTATAAAATACACCGATGAAAACGGCGAGATAAAGATAACTCTTGACCGCAGCCGCTCGGACGAGAACGAGGTCGTCGTTGCGGTGTGCGACAACGGCATAGGCATGGATAAAAAGACCGCGGAGAGGATATTTGAAAAGTTCTACCGCGGAGATACCTCCCGAACCTCAAGCGGGAACGGTTTGGGTCTGCCTATGGTAAAGAGAATAGTGGAGCTGTGCAAGGGCACTATAAGAGTGACCAGCGAGCCGGGAAAGGGCACGGAGTTTTATATTTATCTGCCTGATGAAAGATTCGCCGAGGAGGAACGTCCGACCAGGCGCAAACGCGGCGCGGACCGCGTAACGGCATAAAGATCGGCTTGAATAAAATACTATATGAAGAGGTTTAGACTATGCTAGAACTAAAAAACATAACCAAGGATTATAAGATAGGAGGCGGCACCGTAAACGCCTTGCGCGGGGTTAGCATACAATTCCGCGAGAGCGAATTTGTATCTGTGCTGGGTCAGTCCGGCTGCGGCAAGACCACGCTGCTTAACATAATCGGCGGACTGGACAGGTATACCGACGGCGATCTTATCATCGGCGGGAGATCCACCAAGGAGTTCAAAAATTCCGACTGGGACACTTACCGCAACCACTCGATAGGCTTCGTGTTCCAAAGCTATAATCTTATACCGCACCAGACGGTGCTTTCAAACGTCGAGCTTGCTCTTACCTTATCCGGCGTATCCAAAGCGGAACGCAGAAAGCGCGCAAAGGACGCGCTTTGTCGGGTAGGGCTGGGCGATCAGCTCAACAAAAAGCCGAATCAGATGTCAGGTGGACAGATGCAGCGCGTAGCTATAGCGAGAGCGCTGGTAAACGACCCGGATATACTGCTCGCCGACGAGCCGACCGGCGCGCTTGACAGCGATACCAGCATACAGATAATGGAGATATTAAAAGAGATATCCGCCGATAAGCTGATAATAATGGTAACGCACAACCCGGAGCTTGCCGAAAAATATTCCACCCGTATAGTAAGGCTGCTGGACGGCAGGATAACCGACGACTCCGACCCGTATTCGGCAAGCGTGGTAGAGCCTATCGAGAAAAAGGAAAAGGCTCAAAAGAAGCAGAAAAAGCCGTCGATGTCGTTTTTTACCGCGCTGTCGCTCAGTCTTAACAATCTGATGACTAAAAAGGCGCGTACCTTTATGACTTCCTTCGCGGGAAGTATAGGAATAATCGGCATAGCGCTGATATTAGCCATTTCCTCAGGCGCGAGAACGTATATCTCTTCGGTGGAGGAGGACACCCTGTCCAGCTATCCTATAGCGATAGAGAGCAGCGCGGTGGATATGGCTACCATGATGACCTCCATGGCAAAGACGCGGCAGGAGAGCATTGAGCGCGAGCCGGAGGACGGCAAGGTATATTCCCTTAACGTGATGGGAAATATGATAAACGCTATGCTGACTCAGATACAGTCCAACGACCTTAAGAGCTTCAAGGAGTATCTTGAGGGCGACGGCAAGGAGATAAACGATTACGTCAGCGATATAAAATACAGCTACTCCACTACCATGAACGTTTATCGCGCCGATACCGAGGAGGGTATATTCCAGGTAAATCCCGCGCAGCTTTTCGATAAGCTGGGCATGACTAACGAGGCGAACTCCGCGCAGGCTATGAGCATGGTGATGAATTCCACCACCGGCGTTTGGTCGGAGCTGCTGGACAACGAAGACCTTATCAAGGATCAGTATGAGCTGCTTGAGGGCAAATTCCCCGAAAATTACGACGAAGTTGTAATAATCGTCAATGAGCGCGGCGAGATAACCGACTACAGTCTGTACTGCCTCGGACTTATGGAGGAGGACGAGCTGGTACAGGCGGTAAAGGACGCGTTCGCCGGGGATACCGATAAGATAGACTTCGAGAGCGAGGAATCCTCTTTCACTTACGACGAGCTTATGGGAATGGATTTCAGGCTGGTGGTAAATTCCGATTATTTTGCCAAGGAGGACGGCAAGTGGGTGGATAAGTCGGAGGACGACATCTACATGACCGACATTGTCAAAAAATCCGAGCCGATAAAGGTAGTGGGTATAGTAAAGCCCGCCGAAAACGCCATACTGAACACTAATTCCTCCGTAGCGGTAGGTTACACTCACGCGCTGACCGAATACCTTATCAATAAGGTGAACGACAGCGAGATAGTAAAAGAGCAGAAAGACAATCCCGACACCGACATATTCACCGGACTGGAATTTTCCGACCCGAACGAGGAAAAGCCTAAGCTCACCATGGAGGATATACAGGCGTATATAGCTACTCTTCCCGAAGAGGAGCAGGCGGGAGTTATGCAGCAGCTCCAGCAGGCGCAGGAGATGGGCATGACCGAAGAGCAGATAATCGAGTCGTTTTCCAAGAATATGCCTAGCAATACCACCGACGCGACTTATGACGGCAACCTTGAAAAGCTGGGCGTGTCCTCTTTGGATTCGCCGTACAGGATAAACATTTACCCCAAGGATTTTGAATCCAAGGAGAAGATAGAGGGAATTATCGACGATTACAACGACAAGGTAAAGGCGGAGGACAAGGAAGAGCTTGAGATACGCTATACCGACTTGGTTGGGCTGATGATGACCTCCGTCACTACCATTATCGACGCTATAAGCTATATTCTTATCGCGTTCGTGGCGATCTCGCTGGTCGTTTCCTCGATAATGATAGGAATAATCACCTACGTATCAGTGCTCGAGCGTACAAAGGAGATAGGCATACTGCGTGCGATGGGCGCGTCAAAGCGGGATATCTCACGCGTGTTCAACGCCGAAACGCTGATAATCGGATTTGCGGCGGGCGCTATAGGAATAGGAGCTACATTGCTGCTGTCGATACCGATAAACATTATCATAGAAAGCCTTGCGGATATTTCCGGCATCTGCGCTTTGCCGTGGCTGGGCGGCGTGATACTGGTAATAATCAGTATGCTGCTTACGCTGATAGCGGGACTGATACCCGCAAGAGTAGCGGCAAACAAAGACCCGGTAGCCGCATTGAGGTCGGAATGATATAAATAAAAACAAACCCGACGGGTAAAATTCATACCTGTCGGGTTTTTGTTATATCTCTTCTATTTTCGCTTTTTGTAAAATAACCGAGCCGTCCATTACCGTCAGCGCGTCCAGCAGGTTTACGTAAAAGCTGCCGGTGCCTTTTGCGTTTACGGCGGCGAGCTCTCCGGCGATACCCATAGCGGCGACCGCCGTCACGGCGGCGATGTAATTATCCCCTACGGCGCATAAAGCGGCGGTAAGCCCCGAGGCGAGGCAGCCGGTCCCGGTGACGCGGGAAAGCATATCTACGCCGTTATTTACCAGCGCGAGCCTGTCCTTTTTGCATACGATATCCGTCTTGCCGGTGACCGATACCGCGCAGGAGAATTTTTCCGACGCGTCCTTAGCGAGCTGCTTTGCGCCGTCGGTACCGACATATGCGCTGTCAACGCCCTTTTCCGAGCGCTGAGCTATAGAGGGCGCGTTAGCCAGCGCGGCTATCTCCGAGGCGTTGCCGCGTATCACCGCAAAGCGAAACTGACGCAGCATATACAAAGCGTTTTTAAGTCGGTATTCGGTAGAGCCCGCGCCGACCGGATCCAACACGACCGGCTTTTTGGTAAGCCCCGCCTCCTGACCGGAGGTAAGCATGGCGCGGCAGCGGTCTTTTCCGAAAGTGCCCATATTAAACAGCACCGAATCCGCTTTTTTCGTGATATCCACCGCGTCCAGCGGACTGTCCGCCATGACGGGAGAAGCGCCCGCGGCAAGCAGACCGTTCGCCACGGTGTTTGCGGTGACATAGTTTGTTATACAGTGTACCAAAGGGCGGCGGGCGCGCATTTCATCCCACAGCGCGGCACATTCTTCGTTTATCATAATAAGCGTCCTTTCATTTGAGCAGCTGTTCCGATATCGTAAGGATCAGCGGCAGCGTTATACATGACAGTATCGTCGCGGCGGCAAATAATTCCGAGCTGTAGCCGGGTGATTTGTCGTATTTTATCGCGAACATAGTGCATGCCGCGGCGGTAGGGCAGGCGGCGGCGATAATGTTTACCCCGCTTATCAGCTTGTCAAAGCCGCATACCGTGCAAAGTGCGAGCAGCAGCGCCGGTATCGCTATCAGCTTGATAAAGCATACCAGATACAGCTTAGGCTTTTTTATAGTGTCGCGCAGCCGCACCGTCGCTATCGTCGAGCCGGCGACTATCATCGCAAGCGGCGTGTTCAGTCCGGCAAGCTGCGTGCATACGTCCAGAATAAGCTGCGGCAATGTGATATTCAGCAAGAACAATATAAGTCCTATCGCGATAAATATCACGCAGGGGTGGAGCAGCGCCTTTCCCAGGGTTTTAAGCGTGAATTTTTCTCCGCTGAACGTCAGCGCTCCGTGGGTGAACATCAGCGCGTTGAAAAGCGTTATGTACGCGGTGAGATAAAATACTCCGTCGCTGCCGAATATGCCCTGTATCAGCGGTATACCCATAAACGCGCAGTTTGAATAGACTGCCGCCGCCCGCTCGTTTATAACGCCGTCCTTGTTTTTGTTTCGGAAAATAAGCGGTATTATAAGCAATGAAGAAATTATGCTTATCCCCGCAAGCGCGAAGCTGAGCAGCAATCCGCCGAGCATTTCTTCACCGAACGGCTTTTGATAAGATACCAGTATCACTACCGGTATAACTATATTCAGCAGCAGCGCGGACAGCTTTTTGGTGCTGTTTTCGTCTAATATGTCTGTTTTTCGGCAGAAATAGCCGACAGCGGCGAGCAATGCCATAACCGCTACCTGCTGTATCACCGTCATGTTCATAATTTTTCCTTCTTCTGTTCTTTTCTCTAATACATTATACTATATTCGACGTACAAAATCAACATTTTACGGATAAAATCAACTGCGCTCCCTGAAAACAGGGAGCGCAGCTGAACTATTTTTATTTTCAGAGGTTTATTCCATTGCTGCGAGTGAATCTCTGTACGGCTGGAGGTAGCCCTCAACAGTACCGAAATACTTGTCGCGGATGGTGGTGTAGGAATCACCGAACATGAACGGTCCGCCGAGGATAGCTTCTTCGCCGTCGGCATTACCGGTCTGGAACAGAGTGGTAAGCTCGGTGTTGAAGCCGAAGCAGTTATCGAACAGGAACGAGAATTCCTCGCTCTCGGGGTTCTTAAGCTCCATAGACAGGTTGTACAGCTCTTCCGGCATTGCGACACGGGTGGTGTTTTCTCTCATAGCCGCGCCGCAGTTCGGGCAGGTGGCGAGAGTCTTGTCGGGAGAAGTTTCCTTGCACTCCTGGCATTTCGGATAGTACAGCTTTTCAGCGGTAGCTTCCTTCTTGGCATTCTCAAGTCTTTGAGGATCGATCTCGTTCTCACGGGCGATCTCCATGTATCTTACGGCAGCCTTGATATTCTTTGCACCGGACGGGCAGAGATATCCGTAGGTATCGGTGTTCATGTAATACTTGTCGGCGCTTTCATCTCTCGGGATAGGAACGAATTTTATATCCTGATCCTTCATCGCGTTCTGAGCGGTGGTAAAGCCCCAGTCAAGACCGAATTCCGCAAACAAAGTTTTGCCGTCTATCAAAGCGGCGTCGGGGTTAGCGTAGGTGGTCTGGATCATATCCTGTCTTGCCAGCTCCTGCAGGAAGTCCTGGCATCTCTGAACGTTAGCGTCCTGCATGTTGTTGAGTATCTTCTTTTCCTCGCCGACAACGTCGATGGTCTTAGTGCCGGTAGAAACGATGAACGGCATTGCAACGAAGCCGGTCGGCATGATTCCGTAGTAATCCTCTCCGAGGTCGCACCATTCGGTCATAAGGTCTTTCCAGGTGTTCCAGGTCCAGTCGCCGTCAACGTAAAGCTCATACGGGTCGGTGGAGATACCCTCGTTCTCCAGAGCGGTAGCATTGTAGATAAGTACAACGCCGGAACGCAGCTGGTAGGGTATGTAATAATGCTTTCCGCCGTAGTTGTAATCGTCGGCAGTCTCCTTGATACCGCTCCAAAGAGCGCTGTCAAGATCGATGTAGTTGTCCATAGGCTCATACAGATTCTGCTGTATGCCGTGCGGGAATACCTGCCACTCATAGTTGACAAGATCCGGGGGATCGCCGGACGAAAGCAGCGTAGCCTGCTTTACCATATAATCCGCCGAGGTAGTCTGTATGTACTCTATGGTATAACCCTCGTCGTTGAATTTTTCGGCGAGATCCTTATCCTGAGTGTTGAGGTCATAGTATCCGCACCATTTAAGCACGCTGCCGTTGCTGGGCAGTTCAACAGTACCGCCGGTAGAATCAGCCGCAGATTCTTCTCCGGAAGCGGATCCTTCTCCGCCGGTCGACGCTGTTGTGTCGGTAGAGGCGGCGCTTGAGGTATCCGCGGTGTTTCCGTCTGTAGAAGCAGCTCCGGAGGTACCGGTGTTCTGGCACGCGGTAAGTGTGGAAACTACCATAGCAGCGGACAGCAGACAGCAAAGCGCCTTTTTGTTAAGCTTCACTATAGATCAATCCTTTCATTTGCGGGGATACAAAAGCAATTGTAATACCCTCGTTATTGAGGCAATGTAATCGTTTTACATTACTACAATAATATTATATCTCATTGCAAATAGAATTTCAATAAGAAAATAAAACGATTTTTACAACTGCAAATTGTGGATTGTGCATAAATTTATGGTGATTTGATACATGAAGTTACACAAAATACCCTACGAGATTTATTTTGCGTTTTATTGACAACGGGTATTTTTTATGATATAGTTTAATTATCGAATTAAATCGCCTTAGATCGGCGATTAAACAAGGGGGAATTTCAATATGTTCTGCAACTACTGCGGACAGCCAAACGACGACGGCGTAAGGTTCTGCACCTCATGCGGAAAAGAGCTTCAGCCGGATATACCGTCAGACGCCGTACAGCAGCAGCCTGCGCAGTACACTACTCAGCAGCCTGCACAGGCACAGTTTACCACTCAGCAGCCTGCGCAGTTTACCACTCAGCAGCCTGTACCGTATACCGCACAGCAGCCTGTACCGTCAAATTCGGGCGCTCCGGTACAGATACCGGGAAATTTTGTTCCCGAC
>CANRII010000045.1 GCA_947630685.1 uncultured Ruminiclostridium sp.
GCTGTATTGACGCATATCTTATCGGGACAGTCCGCGTCCGATACGCTTATCGTGCCGTCCTTTATCGTGACGGTGTTTTTATTGCCCTTGCTGTTTATAACGTCAAAGCTGTAGCTTTCGTTTTTGGAAAGGTCCACGCTGCGCACCAGTCTGCCCTCGCTGTAGATGTTGATCTTACTTGTTGACGCGCCGCTAAAATAGATGAAATACACACCCGCGGCCGCGGCTGTCAATGTAAGTATTATTATCAGCGCAAGAATTACTTTTATAGTCCTCTGTTTCATTTTGTAAATATCTTTTCCGCTCCGTCGGAAAGCAGCGTACTGCCGTCGTTAAGAGTTATCACCGCGTCAATGCCATCTAGCTTTTCACAAAGCGCCAATGCTTTTTCGCTGCCCATTACAAAAAACGCCGTGGAATATGCGTCGGAGCTTGTCCCGTCCGCGCTTATGACCGTTACGCTTTTTATATCGCTTTGCGCGGGATATCCGGTATTCGGGTCTATTATATGATGGTATCTTTTCCCGTCGTACTCCACATAACGCCTTGACGCGTTAGAGGTGGATATACAGGTCTCTCCGACGTTCAGCTTGCCTATCGGAGCATTTGTATCGTCGGCGGTGACCGATACTCCCCAGCTTTGCGCGCCGGGGAAGGAATCGCCTATCGTCTGTATATTACCGCCGAAGTCTATAACTGCGCTTTCTACGCCGAGGCGCAGCATTTCATCTTTGAGCAGTCCCAGCGCGTAACCCTTTGCGGCAGCGCCGAGGTCTAACGAAAAGCCGTCCTCGGTAAACTGCACCGTCATATTTTCGCTGTTCAGCGTTATATTTTTATAGTTATGTTTTCCCGCGAGGCTTTCTATTTTATCAAGCTCCGGCTCGGCGACTTCCTGCGCGCTGCCAAAGCCCCACAGCCGCGATATTTCTCCCAGAGTTATATCAAACGCGCCGTCTGTCTTTTGGGATATTTCAATACACTTTTCCAAAAGGGAAAAGGTGTTTTCGTCTACGGATACCGGCCGGCTTGCCGCGCTGTCGTTTATCTTTGCGATAACGCCGTTGTCACCGTAAGAGGTAAGCCGCTCCTCCAATTCGCCGAGTATATTCTTGCAGCTGTCGGTTATTTCCCGGTCGGAATGGCTGCCGTCGGCGGAATATATGGTAAAGGTCACATAGGTGTCAAAGTAGAACCCTGTGTAAGCTCTCGGTACAGCTTCGTCTTTGCACCCCACTAAGAGTAATGCCGCACAGAGCGCGGCAATAAAGCATAACTTTTTCATGGTTAAAGTATATCAGAAATCCTCTTTTATGTCAAGAGTCTATACCGTCGAGGAAGCACAGCTTGCGTATATTCGTATCCTCGCTGAAAGTGATGGTGTTATAAACGAACAATATCGAATCGTAGCTGTTTGTATCGATATCTATTGTATCAAACGGCGTATTGATATATCTGAGATCCAGCACCGTTATTTTGCTGTAGTGGTTTACTAAAAACGGGATAAGCGAGTTGGCGTAGCTGTCTTTGAATATAAGCAGCGAGCCTTTGTCGTTGTCCTCGCTTAATTCGGTGTTTATCTCTATCACCGGTACGTTAAGTCCCAGAAAGCTGGAGTATTTGTCCTTTTTATCGATATATTCACGAAAATACAAGCTGTCCCGCGTTTCGGAGTTTTCTCCGCTTATAGCGGTCAGGGTAAGTTTAGGTTCTCCGGTGACCGGAATATAGAAGTCGATTATATCGGGTTTTATGCTGTTGTCCAGCGTTTGAGAATATAACGTACCCCTAAAGGTATCCGAGGCATGCTCGATATTGAATTTATCTATAGTATACGGAGTAAAGCCCATATATTCGCCCGCGTCCCTATAGGCGAGAAACGCGCCGCCGCTTGTCCAATGATGGTCGGTGCGGTAAAAGATATAATCGTTTCTGGCGGCATACAGACAGGAATAAATATCTATAGGCGTAATGTTGTCGGAAATACCATAGCACATATCGATGAAGCTCTTTTGGTCTGCCGCGCCGCAGAATGCCGGCAGGGTATCCTTGTATATCTCCTGCGCGTTCGGCGAGAGCATAAAATATATTTTCTGTTCATTTTCGGCGTGGGTGTCTGCAAATTTTTTCATCGCGTCAAGATTTTCGGAAACGCTTTTTTCGTCCCAGCCTTTCCAAGCCTCCATCATTCTGCCGTCCTCGGTGAAAATGTCCTTTATCTCCTTTTTGCCGAGCAGTCGGTCGAAATTGTTCTTTATATTTATCCATTCTTCCCGCAGGATAAACCTGTCGGAGAAATATTCTTCAAATCCGTTCATAAATTCTTCGCTCAATACAGCGTCCATATTAAACTCCGGAAAGTCCGCCAGATAGCGGTTTTCGGTTTCGCTGAACGACTTTTCCGGCATTCCTGACGCTCTTATCAGAGTGGCGGTCGGTATTATCAGCGCCGCTATGCAGATAACGATTATCGTGAGCAGCTTATAAAGCTCTGTCTTTTTCACACCTGTCACTCCTTGTTAGAAATTGAAATACAAGAACGGATTGTAGGTAGCGTCTACCAGATACGCCGTAGACAACAGCAGCATGGCTGTTATCACCAAAACGCCCGCATAATTTACCACCGGGGCGAGTTTGTTTCTAAGCGCCTTTACCGCTCTTTGCGGCAGATCGGTACAGCCTATTATGCAGATGATGAACATAAGTCCGTAGTTTGTCAGTTGGTATAAAGCCGCGTCGTCCGCTAAGATCCCCGTCCCGCCGAACATCGCCGATATATACGCTCCCGCAGAAGGCAGGTCGGGCGTATCGAATAACACCCACCCCAGTATCACCAGCAGCATAGTATATATACAGTCGATCGCGGCAGGCAGCTTGTCCAGCAGCTTTTTCAAAAACAGCCGCTCGCAGATTATCACCACTCCGTACAGGCTGCCCCACAGCACAAAATTCCAGCTTGCGCCGTGCCAGATACCGGTTATCACCCATACCACCGCAAGGTTGAACACCGTACGCCATTTGCCTCTGCGGTTTCCTCCAAGCGGTATATAAATGTACGAGCGAAACCATGCGCCAAGCGTTATATGCCATCTTCTCCAAAATTCGCTTATGCTTTTGGACATATACGGATAGTCGAAGTTCTTAGGGAAGTTAAAGCCCATGATCTTTCCCAATCCCACCGCCATATCGGAGTAGCCGGAGAAATCAAAGTATATCTGGAATGTGAAAGCCAGTATGCCGAGCCACGCGCCCAGCATTGAAAGCTGACCGAAATCGGTCGCTTTTACCGCGGTCCACAGCGAGCCGATACTGTTAGCGATAAGCACCTTTTTGGATAGTCCTATGACGAATTTGATTATACCGTCGTATATCAGATCCAGCGTTATCGAGCGGCTTTCCAACTCGGCGGCAATATCGTTGTACCTTACTATAGGTCCGGCGACTATCTGCGGGAACAGCGTAACGAACGCCGCAAAGGTTATCGGGTTTTTCTGTACCTTTACATTTCCGAGATATAGATCTATTGTGTAAGACATCGACTGGAATGTGAAAAAGCTGATACCTATCGGCAGCAGATCCATCGGAAGATAATCCAGTCCGAAAATGTACATCTGACTTATATCTATATTCGTGCCGAATACGGCGTTTATATTCTCAAAGATAAATCCGCTGTACTTGAAAATAGCAAGCAGGCCTACATTCATGCAAATGGATACAATAAGGCAGATACGCCGCGGCAGCTTTCTTCCCTCAAATTTATTCATGATAAGTCCGGCGCAGTAGTCTATCATAGTGGAAAGTATCATAACGACTACATATACCGGTTCTCCCCAGGAATAGAAAAGCAGTCCGCTGAGCAGTATTATTACATTTTTGAATTTGGTGGGGGAGATGTAGTACAGTATCAGCACCAGCGGCAAAAACAGGTATAAAAATACCGTGGTTGAAAAGACCATTTTCCGCTCCTTTCCTGTTGGAGTTATTGCTGCGCCGTTTTAAGCGCTAAGGTATATTCTTCTTCGCTGAACAGGCGGTTTATCACCTCTGCCGCCGCTTTTGTTCCAAGTCCCTGCGGCAGACCCAAAGCGGCAAGCAGCCGTCTGCGGCGGTATGAGGCGTTCTCGGTCCCGATAAGTCCGTCGTCATACATTCTTGCGGAAGTAAGAAATTCCCGCTTTTCCTGTGCGGCTGACGCGCCCGCCTCGGTAAGCGCCTTTCTGAGCAGCTCGACGTCCATTCCCTCGACTCCCAGAAGTCCCTCCGCCGAGGGCTGCTCCTTGCGCCGTTCTTTTCCGGCTATCTGCGGGATATAGGCGTTTATGACCTTTCCGCCCTGAACAAAGCCTTTTATATGGTTTCTTATCCGAAAGCCCGCCGTGTCGCTGTCGGTCAGGATTATTATACCGACGCTCTGCGAAAGGGAACGGATAAGCTCTTTTTTTTCGTCATTTTTGAATATCCCGAACCCGTCGGTAGTGATTATCAGCGTGTCCAGCACTTGCGACAGCTTCGCCTTGTCGTATTTGCCTTCGACGATGACCGCCTCTTTAAGAGATATCTTTTTACACATATTGCAGCAGTCCCGCGATAGTTTGTTCAAGCACCGTCCGTTCGTCGGCGTTAGTGGATTTGAGCTTCAGATCCGCCTCGTTCAGCAGGGAAATGCACTTCCTTATGCTTTCCGGCGACATTTTTCTTGTAGTGTTGAACGCTTTTTCCATTAAAAACGCACGGTTTTTCGGATATTCAAAATCCGCAGCCGCCGCAGCCGGAGATCGTCCCGCCTTTTTTGCACAGACGGCACGGTAAAAATCAATATACGCGCTTGACAAAGCGGAAAGTATTATGATAGGCTTTACCCTCTGTGCGATAAGATCGTCCAGCAGCGCGAACGCTTTTTTCCTGTCGTTTTGTGCGACCGCAGTACCTATAAGATACGCCTTTGCGTCCGGCATACGCAGCACCGATTTTTCTATCATTCCGGCGGTTATTTCACCGGAACCGGCATAGCTGCATAATTTGTCGGTCTCGACGGAGCAGCGCGTTATATCGTTTAGCGTAAGTTCTACAAGCAGCATGGCGTTTTGCCGGGAGATGACGCAGCTGTTTTTCTCCGCCTTTTTCATAATAAGACCGGCGGTCTTTGCGGGAGGCAGAGCGGAAAATTTACAAACGCAGCAGCCGTCTAGCTTTGACAACTTGTCGATAAATTTCTTAGCTTTACTTTTTTTAAGCGCTTCCGCCGAGACGTTTGTCTGTGAGAATATCACGGTGCATTCTTCCGGGACGTCGGCGAGTATATCTAAAGTGATGGATATTTCATCATCGCTTAGCTTTTCCGCTTCAAAATCCTTTATAAGAACGGCTTTGCTTTCGGAGAACAGCGGCATGCTTTCAACGCTGTCCGAAAGCTGCTCTGTAGTAAACGTTTCGGAAAATTTCACGAGATTGACGTCATCATCGCCGACCGTTTTTTTAAGCACGCGCTTTGTGTATGTGTCGGTCAGAAAAGGCTCGTCGCCGTAAAAATAATACACGCGCCTTATATTTCCGCTTTTAAGCTCGGCTGAGAGCTTGCTTTCATCGGTAGTCGTTTACCTCGCCTCCTCCTTTTATGATAAGACCGCCGTCGTTTGACAGCTCAATATACGTTTCTTCGTAATAAACATTTATATCGTCGCCGTACAGCAACACCTGATCCTTGTCAAAATAAAAGCTGCGCCCGTACAGCTCTCCGTCAAGCTCTCCGCTGCCGTAATAAAAGGCAAGATCGGTATTTTGACGGTCGGATACGGCTGATATGCTGAGCTCGTTACGCTTTATCTCGGCAAAAAATCTATCCGGCTCTAAAGTAAAACTCATATCCGCATTTTCGATATATTCACTATCCTCCGGAAAGTATATCGCGTCCGCTATGCCGCCGAACATTTCGGTATACTTTGCCTCGGAATTTTTATCGTCGTTCATTATGTAAAGGAAATCAAGCCTTCCTATATTGTCGCCGCGTACTGCGGAATACAACAGGTCGGCAACCTCTTCTCCTCCCGAAAAGACCGCCGCGCAGGAATACCCTCTGCTTTCTATCAATAGGCAGCCGCCCTCTCCGTCGGTAAAAGGCTTTATCCTCACTCCGTCAAATGTAAGCACTCTGATAACGCAGCCCGTTATCACTATGACCGCGCCGAAAGCCGATATATACGCGCATATTGCCGCGCGATGCCTGTCGATGAAGATATAAAACGTTATCACCACCGCTACTACCGCCAAAACCGCGAATTTCTCGGTGATACCGCTGCAGCTTATATGGGAATACGGCAGTTCTGCGAAAAACGTAAACATACGATCCATCACGGTACAGCAGGCATTCGCCGGTATCAGCAGTATATCGAATATCCCTCCGGTAAGGGCAAACAGCAGAATAAATATCAGGCTCACCGTGAAAAACGGTATGCATAAAAGCGATGTGACAGCTCCGTAAACCGGCAGCGTTTCAAAATATATCACAGACAGCGGTAATGAAAACAGCGACGCACAGCCACAACAGCACAAAGTGTCCGCTAATCCCGCGCCGCGCTTTAAGCAAAACCGTTCTTTTATCACTTTTGACAGGGCAGGGGCGGCGCAGCCCGCTCCTACGGTAGTAAGCGCCGAGAACACCAGTCCCGCGTCAAGACACGCCAGAGGGTCAAAGGTCAATATGATAAGCAAAGCCGCGCCTATAGAATTAATGCAGTCGCTTTTCCTGAAAATAAGCTGTCCGGAATAATGTATGATAAGCATGATACCGGATCTCAGCACCGACGCCGATAATCCGAAAAATATCATGAACACGCCTATTGACAGGGTGATAAGCAAGGTCCTTGCTCTTACGGCTTTTCCAAGTCCGAATAAAGTGAACACCGACGCAAGTATATGGATTATAAGCGTCAGGTGCATACCAGATACCGCGGTAAGATGCGCCGCTCCCGCCGCTTTTACGTTGTATTTTGCGGTGTAGGACATCGCGCTTTTGTCGCCGAGAAATATTCCTCTCATAAGCGCGCCGCCCTCGTCGGGATAAGCGGACGAGATACGCCTTGCAAAATAATTGCGCAGCTCTTCCAAAAAGTCCAAAGGATCGTTTTGCGCTTCTTCGGACAATTCAAGCTCGGAACGCAGCGACGCGGATAATACTATCCCTTGTGAAAGATAATATCCGCCTCCGGAAAACGCAGTACTGTTTTCTATAACGTCGAATTTTGCGTCAAAGGTCATTATGTCGCCTTTTCTGACGTCACGGTCGTCCGCAAACATTATGAACCGCACGGTATTGTTGTTGATATCGCTTTCCAAGGTGTAAACGGCAATATCGTTGCCGACGCTTTTGCTGTCGGATACTACGGCTTTTATCCGGTAAATATTCCCGTCCGCAAGCGAACGCTGAGATAACAGCGGAAAATACGCCGTAATAAAGATCAGTACGCCTGCCGCCGCAAATACCGCGGCAAGACAAAACGCGCTGCGCTCCATACGCGCCGCCGCTATCAAGATTACCGGCAGTATGACCGTTGCGGCTATTCCATAGGTTATACCCGCAGACACAAAAACAGAGGCAAAAATCATTGCGCATAGATATGAAAAACCTGCGACTGCTAATTTCTGCCTCATTTTGTTTACCTGTCAGGCAAGCTCGGTGTTGAGCTTTTTACCGCCCAGAAGATGGAAGTGCAGATGCTTTACAGTCTGACCTCCATGCTCTCCGACGTTCGTCACCAGCCGCCAGCCCTCGCTAAGCCCAAGCTCTTCGGCTATGCGGCGCGCGGTCAGCATTATGTCGGAAACTACCCCCACGTTGTCGCTGTCCAACGCGTTAGCGCCTTCTATATGGACTTTGGGGATTATAAGGATATGTACCGGCGCCATAGGATTTATGTCCTTGAACGCAAGCACCTTATCATCTTCATATACTTTTGTTGACGGGATCTCATCCGCGATTATTTTACAAAACAAGCAGTCCATGTGAAAAATTCTCCTTTCAGCCGAGCATTGATTTTACGGTATCTTCAAGCGCTATAAGCGCCTCGTCTATCTTGGTAAGGTCGGCGATACCCGCCATTGCGTTATCGGGTCGTCCGCCGCCTTTTCCTCCTGCGATAGCGGATATCTCCTTTACTATCTTACCGGCGTGAGCGCCCTTGTCGATAGCGTCCTGACCGCATATGCACAGGAAATTGCCCTTGCTGCCGTCCGTTCCCGCCAGCAGCGCGATATAAGCGCCGCCGGAGTTTTTAAGCTCGTCGCCCGCTTTCCTAAGAGAATCTCCGGTGACTCCGGTCAGCATAGCGGAATACAGCTTTATGCCGTTTACCTCCTTGGGATTGTCAAGGATACTCTTGAGCTGGCTTGCGGAAATAATCCGGTTCAGCCTGTCTATCTCGTTTTGCATATCTCTCATTTCGTTCATCAGATTTTCGCATTTCTGTATAAGCGCAGAGGGATTGGAAATTTTCATCATCTGAGCCGCGCTGCTTATTATCGCACGGGACTGCTCCAGCGTTTCCAGTACGCCGTAGCCTGTAACGGCTTCAATACGCCTTACTCCGGAGGATACCGACGATTCCGAGATTATCTTGAATAATCCCGCCTTGCCGGTGTTGTCAAGATGCGTGCCGCCGCAGAACTCGGTGGAAAAATCGCCGGCCTGTACGACTCTGACTACGTCGCCGTATTTTTCACCAAACAGCGCCATAGCGCCTTTCTTTTTAGCCTCTTCTATAGGAAGCTCCTCGGTTATTACCGGTTCTCCCTTGAGTATCTCCTCGTTTACCAGCCTTTCCGTTTCTTCTATCTCCTGCGGAGTCATAGCGCTGAAATGGCTGAAGTCAAAGCGGCATCTGTATGGGTCGACGTAAGAACCCGCCTGATGTACATGGTCGCCCAAAACCTTTCTCAGCGCCGCCTGCAAAAGGTGAGCGCAGGTGTGGTTCCTCATGGTGGCTTCACGCTTTTCACGGTTTACGGACGCGGTGACCTTGTCGTCGATATAAAAGCTGCCGCTGTCAACGTGACAATAGCATACGAACTGACCCGCCGGGGTCTTTTTGGTATCAACGACGCTCAGCGTGCTTTCTCCGGCGGCGATAGTACCGCAGTCGCCGACCTGTCCGCCGCTTTCCGCATAGAACGGGGTAACGTCCAGCACGACGCTTACGTCGTCGCCCTCGGAGCAGCTTTCGACCGTCTGACCGTCTTTAAGGATAGCTATGATCGTGCTTTCGCATTCCATATCGGTATATCCGACAAACTGCGTTGTAAGCGAGCTCAAAGCGTCTGCGGCAGCCTCGTCCCAGCCTCCTTTGAACGCCTGATTTGAACGCGCCTTGGCGCGCTGTTCGTTCATAAGCTCGGTAAACCTTTTCTCGTCTATTCCTATACTGCGCTCCGCGAGTATCTCACGGGTAAGGTCTATAGGAAATCCGTAGGTGTCGTGCAGCTTGAAGAGATTTTCGCCGCTCAGCACCGGATTTGTAAGCTCCTGCGCCGACATTTCCTTGACAAATTCGTCAAGTATCTGCATACCCTTTTCTACCGTCTTGGCAAAGCTCTCCTCCTCGGTGCGGATAACTTTTTTGATATATTCGCGCTTTTCATTGAGCTCGGGATAAGCCGTCTGATTCTCGTTTATGACCGCGTCGCAAACCTCGTACAGGAACGGACGGTTTACGCCGAGCAGTCTGCCGTGCCTTGCCGCGCGTCTTATAAGTCTTCTAAGCACATAGCCGCGCCCTTCGTTGGAGGGGCGTATGCCGTCGCCGGTCATGAATGTTGCCGAACGGATATGGTCGGTAATAACTCTTATAGAAATGTCGGAATTTGGGTCGTCCTTGTAGTTTATACCGGCTATAGCACATATCTTCGCTATGATATTCTTTATCGTGTCTACCTCGAACAGGTTGTCAACGTCCTGCATTACGCAGGCTAAACGCTCAAGACCCATTCCGGTATCTATGTTCTTGGTGGCAAGCTGGGTGTAGTTGCCGTTTCCGTCGTTATCAAACTGAGTGAATACTAGGTTCCATATCTCAATTATGCGGTCGCTTTCTCCCGCCTGTTCAAAGTTCTCGAACGGTCCGTATTTCTCGCCGCGGTCAAAATGTATCTCGGAGCAGGGACCGCAGGGGCCGCTGCCGTGTTCCCAGAAATTGTCCTTCTTGCCGAGCTTTATTATGCGGTCTCTCGGTACGCCGATATTCTGCGCCCAGATCTCTCCGGCCTCGTCGTCCTCCTCGTATATAGTGACCCAAAGCCTGTCCTCGGGTATCTCCAATACCTTGGTAAGATATTCCCACGCCCATTCGATAGCCTCGGTCTTGAAATAATCGCCGAAAGAAAAGTTGCCGAGCATTTCAAAATATGTGCCGTGACGCGCGGTCTTTCCGACGTTTTCTATGTCGGGAGTCCTTATGCACTTTTGGCAGGTGGTAACTCTGTGGCGCGGCGGTTCTTCCAGCCCCTGAAAGTATTTTTTGAGAGGAGTCATGCCGGCGTTTATCAGCAGTATGGAATTATCCCCCTGCGGCACCAGCGGAGCGGACGGCATTATAAGATGCCCCTTGCTCTCGAAAAATTTAAGATAGCTTTCTCTCAGATCGTTAAGTCCTGTCCATTTCATTGACGGTCGTTTCCTTCCTTTATTTGAATTTATTTATTTTTCAAAGCTTATTCTTCTTCAGCTCCGTTGTTTTCTTCCGCTTTGGATTCGTCTTTGCTCTCCTTTGGAGCGGATACTGTATCGCTTTCTTTAGCAGTTTCGGCGGGAGCATATTCCGGCAGCTCTTTTACAATGCTGTCGATAAGCTCGGTCAGCCTTGCGCTCGGACGCTCGAAATAGCGGTTGTTTATCGTGATGACCTTTCCGTTTTTGACTGCGTCAAGATTTGCGTACGCCTCGTTATCTTTAAGGTCGTCTAACGTGTACTCGTCATTTAAGAATATCACGTCCGGCTGATTTTCCATAAGCTCCTCCGCCGGGAAAGCGTACCCGATACCGCTTTTTGCACAGTTTTCGCCGAACAGGGAAAGCACCGCGCTTTCAAAGGTGTTTCCTCCCGCGGGGGAGAGCGACGCCGTTATATAGGCGAATTTTATCTGTTTGGATTTTTGCGCGGCAGCGGCGGATCGCTTTATTTTAGCGAAAGATTGTTCACCCTTTTCTTTTCCTGTGAACATTCCCTCGAATGCCGCGCCGAACAACGTATATATATTTTCAAACTGCTCCATGCTGGAGGGCGACAATACGGTGATTATCTTTATCCCGTGCGATTCCAGCGCCGCCTGATCTTTGGTCACTATAGGAGTGCCGGTTATCAGCAGCTCCGGCTTGAGCTCTATTATTTTATCTATATCCGGACTGGTACTGCCGGATACCTTGGGAAGCTCCTTAGTTTCGGGCGGATAGTCGCAGTAATCGCTTACAGCTATCAGCTTATCGCCGTAGCCCATTTCAAACAGTATCTCGGTATAAGCGGGAGTGAGCGAGATCACCGTTTTCGGCGAGGAGGTTATCTCGGTGCCGTTCAGCGTGACGGGATACTCGTTAAAGTCGTTTGATACCGTTACCTCAGACTGCTCAGGTATTTTGCCGGAGGATTGCCCCGGAACTAATACTATCTTATCGCAGCCGGAAAGCAGCATTGACGCTGTCAGCACCGTTAAGGCAATAAACGTGTTTCTTTTTTTCATCGGTTACCTCATTCGATATCGCCGCCAAGTGCAAGCTTGGATTGTATGCTGTCTACAAACTGACGCGCCGTCCTCGGAGAATTGCTGCCGTGTCTTAGCGCAAATCGCTCCGCACATCTGAACAGCTTGTCCTTATCCGCGATAATTCCGCGATCCATTGCTATTGCATGCACTATTTCAAGATAAGTGTCACGGTTAGGCGCAAGGAAGGTTACAAACAGCCCGAATCTGTCGGACAGCGAAACGCTTTCATCTATCTCGTCCGCTAAATGGACGTTATCGCCGATACGGCTGCTTTCGGTCTCTTTTATCAGGTGACGGCGATTCGTGGTAGCGTATATAAGCGTATTATCCGGCCTTACTCTGAGCGAGCCCTCCAATACCTTTTTCAGCGTGCCGAAACCCTCGTCGTTCTCACTAAACGAAAGGTCGTCAATAAAAATGATAAACTTAAGCGGGCTGTCCTTAACAGACGAGTATATCTGCGGGATAGAGCCGACGTCTTTTTTGTCTATCTGTATCATTCTCAGGCGGTCGTATTCGTTTATCAAAGCCTTTATCGTGGAGGATTTTCCGGTGCCTCTGTCGCCGTATAAAAGCGCGTTGTCCGCAGGGTGTCCCGCAAGGAACGCAACGGTATTTTCGACTATCCTGTCGCGCTGCGATTCGTACTTTTTTAGATCCTCCAGCTTTATGGGATCGGGCTGCTCCACCGGAACTATATCGCCTTTCTCAAAAAGGAACGCCTTGTATTTTGAGAAAATGCCGGTGCCGAAATTCTTAGCATGTTCAATAAAATATTCCGCGGTCTTGTCAAAACCGCCGGCCGGGTATTCCGGCAGGGAAAAGATAAAGTTCTCGTTGAATCTTTCAAACAGATAATCCTTGACGCGGTGAGCCGAATACGCCGCAAGCTCCCGTATCAGAGTTACGTCATATTCTATCGCGTAAAAGAGATTATCGTTTTTCTCTTTAAGATAACGCAGTATCAGCTTGCTTTCGCTATATGTAAGCAAGTCGCATAAATAATCCGACAGCGTTTTATTTTCGCTGAGCAGCCGTCGGGTTATCGAGGTATACGCTGCCAGCGCTGTACTCTGGTCGGCGTCCGAAAGACGGCAGAAATCCTTTATCAGCGCGTCCTCTGATATTTCAAACGCCGTAAGTGTTTTGAGTTTGTTCTTAAGTTCTTTCATATCATCACCGGTTAGTCAATTATCGTTTTTTACCTGTTTTATAAGAGAATAAAAATCCTCCAGCGTAGAGAGTGTGCCGCATATCCTGCGGTATTCCGCGGCGTTTTTCATACCTTTGAGATACCATGCGGTATGCTTTCTTGCCTCTTTCATGCCGATATATTCTCCTTTATCCTTGACCAGCAGCTCTATATGCTCCGCCATGATCGCCAGTTTATCTTCCAATGCGGGCTCCGGCAGAATTTCACCGGTCAAAAAATAATGCTTTATCTGCCGGAATATCCACGGCCTGCCGCATGCCGCTCTTCCGACCATGACAAGGTCGCAGCCGGTAAGCTCGTACATTCTCGCCGCAGCTTGCGCGCTGTCTATATCGCCGTTTCCTATGACGGGGATACTACCGACGGCTTTTTTCACTCGCGCTATCGTATCGAGGTCGGCGCTGCCGCTGTAAAGCTGGTCTTTGGTGCGGGCGTGTATTGCTATCGCACAAGCGCCGTTTTGCTCTGCGGCTTTAGCGGCTTCGACCGCGTTTTCGGTATCAAGCGACCAGCCCCGCCTTATCTTGACGGTGACCGGAATATCCGTCGCGTTCCGGATCGATCTTACTATCCTTCCGATAAGCTCGGGGTCTTTCATCAGCGCGGAACCTGCGCCGGTGCTTACCACCTTTGCTACTGGACAGCCGCAGTTGATATCTATAAGATCAGGCTTGTACTTTGCGGCCTCTTGAGCGGCTCTTGCCATGAAGTCCGGCTCGCTGCCGAATAACTGCACCGACATCGGGCGTTCTTCCTCGGTGACGGTAAGCAGCTCCGCGCTTTTTTTATCGCCGTAGCAGATACCCTTTGCGCTTACCATCTCGCTTGTGACGGCTGCCGCGCCGAATTTTCGGCACATCATTCTGAAAGCGTGATCCGCCACCGACGCCATAGGCGCGAGCACCGCGGTGCGCTCAAGCTTTACGCCGCCGATAGTTACATAATTTTCATCTGATTTTTTTACATTCATAGAATAAGTATACCACTTTTTCCCGTTACATTCAATAGTTTTTCTGAATTAATTTTCATTTTGACGCTTAAGCCGGTAAATTTTCATTCGCTTTTAAGGATTTTTGCGTATTTGCAGGGCGGCGGGGTAATTTGACAACGGCGTTTTTGTATGTTATGATGGATCTGTCGGATAAATCAACATAAAACCGTGATCGTGTCGTTTGGTTCCAATACTTTTCCTGTTATAATGAAATTACAAAATCAAACGGAGGTATTGAATTATGAACACAGACAAAATTTATGCAGAGGCGATCGTGAACGAGTATTCTAAAAAGAGTACGACAAAGGTAATGCAGCTTAAAAAGCTGGATAGGGCGGCAAAGCGTCCCGCTCGGATATTCACCTACACTTTCGGTATAATATGCGCTTTGATCGCCGGTACCGGAATGAGCCTTGCTATGGGTGTTATAGGAGGGGGAGCGGCTTTTACGGCGCTGGGTATCGTCGTCGGAATTATCGGCTTTGCCGGAACAGCCGTTAATTATCCTATCTATAAGCGCATCCTTCAAAGCAACAAGGATAAATATGCCGGCGATATTATTCGTCTTGCAACGGAAATAGCAGGCGACGAGAATTAAAACCATATCAAAGAGAGGAGGTAAAGCGGTTGAACAAATCGGAAAGCAAATATTTTAACACGGCGGCTAAAATGGACGAGGCGTTTATAGAGTGCCTTGAGAAAAAGGATCTTGAATACATCACCGTGAAAGAGATATGCGAAAAGGCCGGGGTCAACCGTTCTACCTTTTATCTGCATTATGAAACTATTGCCGACCTGCTCAACGAGTGCATTGAGTACACCCATAATAAATGCTTTGAGAAGTATACATTGGAGCTTGCAAATGTGAAACAACGGCTGGCGTCGGGAAATACGGAGGATTTGTTCTTTATCTCTCCGCAGTATCTAAAACCGTTTTTGGAATTTGTCCGCGAAAACAAGCGATTATTCAAGACGATACTGTTAAACCCGACGGTGTTTAATACCGATAATACTTTTCTCAGGCTGTTCGACGAGGTCTTTTCTCCGGCGATGGATAAATTTCACGTTGCCAAACAGCAAAAGCCGTATGTTATCCGCTTTTATCTCGGTGGTATCATCGCCGTTGTGGAAGAGTGGATAAAAAACGATTGCGCCGAATCTATCGAATTTATCACGGAGATATGTATGCGCTGCGTTATTCCGAGCGGTGAAGAAAATTTTAACACGCCGGGAGATATTCAAAATGAAAGAGACGGGTAAAAAATCGCATATCCGGGCAGCTGTGAAAGATATCAGAAAGGACGATCGCTTGCGGGCGGAGGTTTTGCTGTATTTTAGCTTTGCCGTAAATCTTTCGTATGCCGTTTTGCAGGGAGTTACCGGCGTCGCCGATAGATCGTTATGGGCGGGAACGCTTGCGTTTTACTACATCACGCTCAGCGTTATCCGCGCTTATTTACTGCTCGGTCATAAGAAAGCCGATATCGTTAAAAAATGGAAGAAGTACAGGAACAGCGCGTTTATTATGCTGGTTTTGAATTTTGCGCTTTTGGGCATTCATTGTATAACCCTGTATATGGGTCATATCATAGCATATCCGGGATATATGATCTATGCGATGGCGATATATACTTTTTATGCTGCGATCATGGCGATAAGAAATGTGGTGCTCTATCGCAAATACAACGACCCTGTCATCTTAGCAAACAAGGCTCTTGCGCTTGCCGCCGCTTCCATTTCGGTCTATTCTCTTCAGTCGGCTATGATCTCGGAATTCGGCGATGGCGATTCCGAACAATTCCGCGTGATAATGAGCAGCTGCGTCGGCGCAGGCGTATTTGTTTTGATATCCGCCGTTTCTGTTTTTATGATAGTAAAAGGAACGAAAGCCTTGCGGAGAGGGTAAAGTCGCAGGCGCTCAAATACCTTTTGATTTTTGGTAATTTAAGAACTTGACAAATAATTATGAGAGATGTATAATGTAATTATGGAAACGATAAATTTTGAGTGGGATGAAAATAAAAATAGTATAAACAAGAAAAAACACGGTATATCTTTTGAGATTGCCAAAGAAGTTTTTTATGACAATGCTGCTATATTGTTTGATGATCCGGATCATTCTATAGGAGAGGAAAGATTTCTTATCATAGGAATGGTCAGATCCTCAAAAATTTGCATAGTAAGTCATTGTTACAGAGATTCGGATAATGTTATACGAATTATTTCTGCAAGAGAAGCAACGAAGAACGAGAAGAAGATATATTTTGAAGAAAGGTGATCAAGATGAGAGAAGAATATGACATAAAAAATCTTAATCCTCAAAAAAATCCTTACGCTGAAAAGCTAAAGAAACAAATTACTATAAACATTGACAGCAACACCATTGACTTTTTCAAAAAACAAGCAGAGGATACGGGTATACCGTATCAGACACTAATAAATTTATATTTAGCGGATTGCGTAAAAAACAACAAAAAACTCTCTATTTCATGGGTTTGAAATCTGATAATTTAATATTTTAAGAGCTTTTCCTGTATCGGAAAGGCTCTTTTTATAGTATTAACTTCAGCATAGACAGACAACAAACGAAAATTTTTTCAAAAAAGTCCATTCGGTACTTTTTATAGGACAGACTATATTGTAAAATTAAGACTGTAAGGAAGAACAAGCACGACTTTTGAAAGGAATGATGATGAAATGCTGTGGTTGATATTTTTTGCTGTATGCTTGCCGGTGCTGGCGGTCGTATTTGACGGGATATACACGGTACTGTACGCAAAAATAAAAGAAACAGTCCGCAACATGAAAGGGACTGTTTCACATAATAATTCTGCTGCGATCGAGCAGATAGACCTGTCGGGGGAGTGCGTCAAAAAGGCTTCTTAAAATATTTCCTCCTCCGCCTTGCTGGGTCTGCCCATTAGCTTTTTAAGGCTTTCCCGCGGGTCTGCACCGTCATAGCAGACCGCGCAGAGCTGCTCTATTATCGGTATAGAAACGCCTAAGTCCTTGGCTATCGCGTATGCTATTTTGGCGCACTGATAGCCCTCGACCGTTCCTACTCTTGCGACGGCTTCTGCGGCGGGAATGCCTTGACCTATCAGCAGTCCGGCACGGTGATTCCTTGAATGGGAGGAAGTGCAGGTGACTATAAGGTCGCCCACGCCGGAAAGTCCGTTAAAGGTCTCGCGCTTTGCTCCCATTGCAACGCTGAGCCTGGTTATCTCGGCAAGTCCGCGGGTCATAAGGGCGGCGATGGTGTTGTCGCCGTAGCCCATTCCCTCGATGATCCCGCAGCAAAGCGCAATGGGGTTTTTAAGCGCGCCGCCCAGCTCACAGCCGATAAGGTCGCTGTTGACGTATATCCTGAAAATGTTGTTCTGCAATGTTTCCTGGATATATTCTGCGTAAATTTTATCTTTACAGGAGCATACCACGGTCGTAGGTATGCTTCTTCCTATTTCTTCCGCATGGCAAGGACCGGTAAGTACAG
>CANRII010000046.1 GCA_947630685.1 uncultured Ruminiclostridium sp.
CGGCGGGGAGAGTATCTGCCTATGACAAAGGAGGATTACATTTCCGTCGTTGCAAGCCAGCTTGAATATCTGCCGCCGCGGTGCGTTATCGAGCGGCTGACCGGCGACGGCGATAAGCGCACTCTTATAGCTCCGCTTTGGAGCAGGGACAAGATATCGGTGCTGGGCGGGATAGACCTAATGATGGCGCGGCTGGACACTTATCAGGGAAGAAAATTTACAAAGGAGGATATCAATGAGAACACCGACCTTTGATATAAACATTGTCGATACTCCGTGTTACGTCACGGAAGAAAAGTATCTCAGGCAAAACGCCGAAATACTGCGCGCCGTCAAAGAGCGGACGGGGTGTAAGATACTGCTTGCACAAAAGGCGTTTTCCATGTACAGCACCTATCCGCTTTTAAGGGAATACCTTGACGGCAGCACGGCGAGCGGTCTTTATGAGGCGAGGCTGGGCAGGGAATTTTTCGGTGGGGAAGCTCACGTATATTCTCCCGCGTATGATATGCGGCAGCTGAAAGAGCTTATAAATTACGCTGATCACTTTGTATTCAATTCGGTGCGGCAGTATGATATGTTCCGCAGCTTTCTTTCGGGGAAAGAATGCGGGGTAAGGGTAAACCCGAGGTTTTCCACTCAAGAGGGGCATGAGATATACGACCCCTGCGCAAAAAATTCCCGCCTGGGGCAAACTATCGCTTCCTTTGAAAACGACGTTAGCAAATATGGCCTTGACGGGATAACGGGACTGCATTTTCATACGCTGTGCGAGCAGGATTCCGACGCGCTGAAAGCTACCGCCGAAAAAGTCGAGCGGCAGTTCGGCAAATACCTTGGCGGCATGAGCTGGATAAATTTCGGCGGGGGACACCATATAACCCGCGACGGCTATGACATAGACACATTATGCGAGGTGATAGAGCATTTCAGAGATAAATATTCCCTCACCGTTTACCTTGAACCGGGGGAGGCGGTCGCGCTGAACGCGGGATTTTTAGTATCGACGGTATTAGACGTTATCGACGGCGCTGCCGATAACGAGCCGGATAAGGCTATACTGGACGTATCCGCCGCCTGCCATATGCCGGACGTATTGGAAATGCCGTACCGTCCCATGCTGCTGGACAGCGAGCTTTCTCCATCGGGAAATGTCGGCGAAAAGAAGTACAGCTATATCTTAGGCGGACCTACCTGCCTTGCGGGGGACGTTATCGGGGGATATTCCTTTTCCCACCCTCTTAAAGCGGGGGACAGGCTGGTATTTTGCGATATGGCGATCTATTCCATGTGCAAAAACAACACCTTTAACGGTATGCCGCTGCCTGCTATTTATTACGCAAAGAACGGGAAAGCAGAAGAGATAAAACGCTTTTCCTACGAGGATTTTATCAGGAGAATATAACAAAAATCGCCCTTTTTATTTTTGGGGCGATCTTTTTCGTTCTAAAAGATATATCGCTGAGGAAAATAATATCACGGTAACAACCGCCGCGATAAGGCTTTGCGTAAGTTTAGAACAAGCTATCGCGGAGCCGGTAAGCTGAGAGCCTATAAGGATAGTGCTGATAGGCTCCGGCAGCTGCGAGCTAAACATCATCGGCAATAGTATCACCGCGGCGGATATTGCGATGCAGGCGTACATATTCGCCAAGAGCTTATGGATAAGGCAGAGCATTACGCATAGTACCATGCTCCAGACGGTGCGGATAAAAAATACCATAAGCATATAGACGAGCACCGTGACGTTATGATCGCACCCGGCAAATTCCTCCATGCTGCATATAGGCATACAAAGCGCCGATATCCCGCAGCGCTGACAGAATATTATAATATCCGTACCGAACGACAGCACGCCGCCTATCAAAGCGACGGTGAGCAGCACCGAGCATTTTATCCTTACAAGCTTTAGTTTATCTATCGGCTGAGCGGCGACGGATAGTAAACATCCGCAAAGTCGGTCATAGTCCCAAAACCGCAGCCCGAAGATCACCAAAAATAAAACAAACAATATATCCGTGCCGTATTTGCAAAGAAAGTCCGCGGTGTCGAGGTCGTAAAAATACCACGGCGTTTTGCCGCTCAGCGTTTTGAAATACTCGTACTTGTCATATATCTTTGCAAAAGCGCCGATCTGCCCTAACGCCGCGGAATATTCGTTGTTAAATTCAATATATTCATCAAGCGTTATATCGTCGCTTCTGTAAAGCTCGTCCATTTCGGTCTTGCGATCCCATATACCGTCCAGCCGCGCTTTCTCGCTTAAAATATACCGCTCCTTATCAGCCGTCGGCTCGCCGTAAAGAAGCTCGGTATAATTGCGGTAAAACTCGGTGTTGAAATCATACTCGCTAGGGGTATATATAAACAGCGTGCAAAGCTTTAATAGCATAAGACAGATAAATATTATGACGGTTTTTACATTGCACAGCTTTTTAAGCTCATAGAAAAACAATCCTCTCATGTCTTATCAGAACCTTGCCCGAAGCATTCCATATACATTTCCTCCAAAGCGTCGGTACGGAATATTGTGCTTTTATCGTTCGTTACCGTTTTGATAAGCCGGCCGTTTTTTATAAATAAAGTGTAGTCCGCCACCGCCTCGATATCGGAGATTATATGCGTTGCAAGTATCACCGTGCGGGTCTTTCCCATATCTATGATAAGCTCTTTGAAGCGTATACGCTCCTCCGGGTCAAGTCCGGCGGTAGGCTCGTCAAATATCACCACCTCCGGCTGACCGATAAGCGTCACCGCTATACCGAGCCGCCTTTTCATTCCTCCGGAATAGCCGCCTACCTTTTTTTCCGTATCCGCACCGAGATTGACGCTTTCCAGCGCTTTGCGCGCCGTGTCATCGTCGTACTTTAAGCCTTTTAGCAGCGCAAAATATTTTATTATATCTATTCCGGTAAAGGACGGGTAAAATCCTATATCCTGCGGCATAAAGCCGAGCACCTTGCGAAAATCGGCGCCAAGCGAATATATATCCTCCCCGCCGTAGGTTATTTTGCCCGAATTAGGACGGATAACGCCCGCTATGCACTTCATCAGCGTGGATTTACCGCTGCCGTTCGGGCCTAACAGTCCGTATATCCCGCAGTCAAGCTCGGCGGAAAAGCCGTCCAACGCGTTCAGACTTCCGTAGCTTTTCGTGACTTTATCAAAGACAAGAGTTTTGCTTTCCATCTAATTTCCGCACTCCTTCCGTAAAATACCGCGCATACGGCTGCGGCGGCTATAATAAACAGCAGCGTTAAAGCTATCGTGACCGCGAACCTCGGTACAGGCACTCCGAACAGCGGCGCAACGTCGAACGACATCAGATAATCCCTTTGGTGGATAAGCTCCGGCGGGAATAACATGCGTATGATATTAAACTGCTCCGCCTGCTCATGTGAAGAAATATTCCAGTATATTGCTATAAGCGTATGCGCGGCCACCGTGAATATTATCCCGAGAATGATACCTCTTACCGGAGTCGCCGCTTTTATAGAAAATAGCGCGGTGAGCAGTACCGCAAACATAACGGCGACATACATCATTAATTGCATGAGTAGTATCATAGCGAGAATGTTTATCCCCAGCGGGCAAAGCTCAAACTCGCTGTATGACTGTATCGACGCGAAAATGTCCACCTTGTAGACGACAACGGCGTATATTATCTCCGTGACGGTCGTAACAAAAATTACCATAAACACCATCAGCGCCAGCGCCGACAGCTTGCAAAGAAATTCTCTGCTTTTTCCATGATAGGAGGAAAACACGATATATTCGGTCTTATATTCCCGCTCGCAGCAGAGCAGCCACGCCGATATCAATACCGCCCAGATGATAAGCACATACCCCCAGCGCAGGGAGATCATTTCGTTAAAATTTACCCCATCTATTGCGATAACGCCGTGAAACCTTGCGAACAGACAGGCCGCTCCCGCGCTGTTTATCATGGAAATATCCCTGACGGTATTATAGGTATCCTGCGCCGCTTTGTAGTAATTCATTTCGTATGCGTTGCCGGACGCCGCCGCGCCTTTCGCTTTTTCGTGAAGCTCGGCGGCAAGGCTTGACATGTGTTCCTTATAGTTGCTGCGATAACTGTCCTGATCGATGATAATTCCCAGCGTGCTGAATCTTGCCGCCTCTTCCTCGGTCATTATGCCGATTTTTGTGGCTGCCATATCGGCGTATTCGGCTTTGCATTCCTCTATCCGCTCTTCGGTAAGACCCGCCGATAATTCCTTATCAACGCTTTGTATCGTGTTCATATTGCTGTCAAGATCGCAGAACATCATAAATACAAAATACGCCAAAAGCAGCAGCGTTGCGAATATAAACGGTTTTCCGGCGGTCAGCTTTTTGATTTCGTAGCATATCGTTCTCATAGCGTCACCTCAAAACAGCGGCCGAGCCGGAAATATTTTAACGATATCTCCGTTTTTATCAAGCAGACATTTGCGGCTTGTCTGAGCGGATTCACAGAATGTGTCTATCAAAAGCAGCTTATAATACGGGTAATATCTCAGGTCGCTCCAGCCTTCGTCTATCTCCCAGTCCTCTTCGGTAGAAAGGACGTTCATGGTGGACAATGTTTTATCGGTCTTACCGCTGTTCTTGTCATACCGGTAAATAGTGTATTCATCGTCTTTTGTGTAATAAAAGATATAATTATCGGTAAACGTATAGTAGTAACAATCGTCTATCAGCGTTTCGGCGTTTTTGCCGTCAATGTCGCAGCGCATCAGCTTGTGATAATATGTCTTGTTGTTTAAGTAATACAGCTTTCCGTCGCAGTAGGACACCGCGCGGGCAAAGTCCGATATTTTTACCGCGCTGCCGGAGGAAAGATCCGCCACGAACATTTGGTAGTTCATATCGGTCATGGCGGCGTGGTCTTTATCTATCACCGTGCCGGAGAGAAGACCGCCGCTGCCGCATTCTATCGGCTGAGCGATAAGCTTCCCGTCGTAATCTATTTTGAATACGTCGTTGCCGCCAAAGCAGATAATGCCGTCCTCTACCAGAATGATATTGTATATCATGGCGCTTCTTTTTTCGTTTTTATCCTCGGTGGAAATATAGGAGCTTTCAAATATAACGGTCTGCTCGCCGTCCTTTTCATAGCATACCTTTGACGGTCTTTCAATATCATCGTTGTCTACATAATATACGCGGTCGTAGCGGAATTTCGGGCTTGACATAGGGAAATTGTTTCCGCAGGTCGATACGTTATGCTCGCAGCCGATTATGGTACAGCGGTCATAGACCTTTCCGTCTGTGGTATCGGTGCGCTTAGCCGCGCTTATTAAAAATCTGCCGTCAAATGTCGTGGAGTTATACAGAGCGAAATAATTAACATCATCTATTCCCTGTGAATAATTATCGTTGTTTTCGTCCTCGATAAGCGATATATCGTCCGGCAGGCTTATATACTTTTCGCCGTTAGAGCAGGCCGTAAGCCAAAATACCGCGAAGAGCAATAACGCTATGTGTTTTTTCATGATATACCTCCTTACTTTATCTTGACTCTGTACTTGCCGCAATTTAATCTTACCGGTTGGAATTCAGAAAAAAGCTCGGGTGCGGAATAGTCGATAGTTGTCGAGTCGAAAACGCTCATGTCAAAATCCGACAGATCGGGGTCGCATAACGGCAGTATCTCGTATGTGTGCATCCCCGACTTCGGCAGCAGCGATTTATCTATCCTGTAGCAAAGCGTTTTTTTATCTGTTTTTACGGAAATAAAATGCTTGCCGCCGAAAATGTCCGTCAGCTTGCCGTCGCAGAATACTGCGGCAAGGTACTTGTGCGTATTATCGATGCTAAGCGTTAAATAAAGCCCGTCTACGCTGTCGTCTATCACCACCGGGTGGTACATGTGTATCCCGTATTCGCCAAGCTCCTTGGCATGCTCCGGAGTATAGCCGATATCGTCCGCCCGCTGTCCGTTGCTTTTAGCTATATAATCGCCGTCCTGCGCAATATATACGTCGTCCTTTACCTCGCCTTTTTCAGCCATTGCAAAGAAAGGAAAAGCGCCGGTGGTAGCTACCTCCTGAAAGCCGTTTTGCGGGACGAACGAGGGGCAGGCGTTCAATACCGCGTTTACCGTCGTCAATCCGCCGTTTTTTGTAACCAGCTTTGGGATAGTGATATCAAGCTTGTTGTCCCGATTGCTTTTCAGCTTGTGGGTGCTTATCTCGACCGGCTCGCTTTCGTCGACGCAATGCGGTATTATATTACCCTCGCACACAAAGAACAGCTCGCAGTCCACCTCGGTAAGCCCCAGGCTCGGATCCGGCTCAACGGTCGGCTTAAGCAGAAGCTTTATATCCTCGCTTTGCTCACAAAGATCGTAAGATGTAAGCGCTACCGGCTCGTTGTTTTCGTCGTATTTTAATATGACCATCGAGTTGTACCAGCCAAATCCGTAAGTCGATTCGTCTGAAGAGTCCGGCTCGGAGATATCGCCGACGGACGAAACCGTATCCGAATCGGAAGAAACGTTATCCGGTGCGGAAGAAACGTTATCCGATACAGAAGAAACGTTATCCTGCGCAGAGGGCTCGGCGTTCTGTTGAGCGCAGCCGGAAAAAGCAAACGCGACCGACAGAGCAACCGCGCATATTCGCAAAGAACATTGTTTGAAAGTATAACTTCTTTCGCATTTCATGATATACCTCCCGATAGCGCGGAATGTTTTATCTTCTAAGAAAATTTTAGCATTTGCCGCGTCGATATGTCAATATCATATCGGCTTTTTTTGCCGCATTACAGCGCTTTTTGTTAAAGGTTTATAAAGCCGCAAAATAAAATTTATTAAACTTTTTTTCAAAATTCCTGTCACGCAGGGGGCATGTTTTTTGTCCCGAAAATACTTTGCTTGATAATAGTTGGTGAGGGCAAAATTATAAAAAGTTTATCATGTTCGTTTATATCTTACGAAAAAATCCCTCCCGTTTTTCGAGAGGAAAATTTTTGTTACTTTTTAGTGGAAGCCGAGCCGTTCTTCCATGCGCCGTAGATAGCGCTTGAACCAGTCGAGCTTTTCCTTGTCGTTGCCCTTGCAGACATATATCATCAGCTTGTAATCCAGAAATCCGTCCTTTTCATGATTCGTTAAGTTGTTAAAGGTTTTCGGTGTGCCGTCTATCATCATGGAAAAATCACCGCTGCAATAACGGCAGATACTCACCGTGCGCTACTGACCGACGTTAAGAAACGCTCATAATTTTCTAATTAAATTAGAATTCCTTTCTAAAAATATGTTATTGTCTTACCAAAAAAGCTATGATATACTTTAATTACCGCTCCGGAACGGATTTATTTGAAAGGAAAATATTTATGAAAACCATAGGAGAAAGAATCAGAGAATACCGCAAGGCGGCTAAACTGACGCAAGAACAGTTGGCGGCGCGTCTGAACGTATCGTTTCAGTCGGTGTCGAAATGGGAAACAAACAATGCAAGTCCGGATTTGTCTTTGATCATTCCGATTGCAAGACTTTTCGGGATCAGCGCCGATGAGCTACTCGGAATGTGTGATAGTGACCCCGACAGCCGCTATGATGAACTCAAAGAGGCGTATGAACACACATTCAAAACAGAGGATTTTGCCGAACGTCAGCGCATCTGCGAAGCTGCTGTATCGGAATATCCCGGCGATATGCGGTGGCTTTCAAACCTTGCATGGGTTATCTCAAACCGTTCGTTTGAATACGGCGACGAAAAGGAATACGTCGCCGAGCAGGAAAAGGCGATAAAGCTCTTCGACGCCGTTATCAAAAACTGCAACGACGAGCTTGTGAGGAGCGAAGCTATAGATGGTATCACCCAGCTTTTAAGCTGGCGCGGACGCTGTGATGAGGCAAGGCGATATGTCGAGCTTTTGCCTGAAAGACAGCCCTTTTCACGTGAACAGGTCATTGAAAACTGTCTGTCAGACGAGGAGCTTATAATCTTCAAACAGAACCGCATAAAGAGCAATCTTGAGGGCATTCTATGGGATTTGTCCCTGCTTGCGCCATGCACTTTTGCCGACGCTGAAAAAGCGGTGCTCTGCGCGCTGATACCGGACGGGAATTATCTCGAGTTCAATCACAGCCTCTACTATGCCGTCCGTCAGAAGATAAACGGTATAATTAAAAAAGATAACCCCGACAGGAAAGAAATTTTGCGTCTTTTGAAAGAGATGAAGTCATGCGCCGCTGAATACGATAGGATAGTATTTGAAAAGCCGGGGATCTACAGATATACTTCGCCCGTTTTTGATAGAATAGAAACCGACACCCGCGACTGGTTTGGAAGCGAAGGAAAGCCGATGTCGGAGGATTTCAGGGAATATTTAAACGACCACACATTTGATTTTCTACGAATCGATATAGAATTTGGCGAGCTAAACAAGTAATCGTTGCAAAATATTTCACAAAATTGCTTTCAAATGGGTCGCCGAGCTGAGATTTTTGTTGCTCGCCATAATATATCCCCGTAACTTGTCCTATAAGAAAATTTAGGGCATTATCCCCTTAAAAACATAAATCGTCGTATCCGTTTGGACACGACGATTTGTTATAATATTGATTTTAATGCTCTCTCCGTATTTTCGGGAGGTTACAGCACAGACAATCTGCTTTCAATATACGCGTTTTTCGGCATACCGAAGCTTAGCGCGCGGCGGTAAAGCTCGGCCGCGTCACGGTCGCACCCGATGCTTATAAGCGCGTTGATTGCGGAATTCAGTCCTACCTGCGCTTTATTTTTATCGCTGCGGCAGCGGTTTATTTGCCGCCACTCTCCGGGGAGATACTTTTGCTCGGAGTCGGGGCGGCTTAGCAAAGGTAAAAATTTTTCGCAGATATCGGCCATGTTTATCCCGCTGTCTATCCCCGCTCTAAGGCACAGCGCCGCATAGACCAGCCGGTAGAGATCGATATGCTCGGAGTCTTTCGATCTGTCAAGAAAGCTGCGCATATTTTCCGCCGCCGCTGCCGTTCTTTCATACGGCGTTTTAATTGCGGGGTTTACCGAAAGCGCCGCGCGGTGCATTTCAAATATCGCGCCCTCTATGTCGGAAATATCGGGCTCTGCCGCTGCGGAAAAGTATAATTCCCACCAGAAATCCCCGTAGCCTCCCGATTCCAATGTAAACCGCTGGGTGGTATCGCAGACGCACCATGCTTGGTATTTTGCGGGCAGCTTGTTTACAAAGGCGGAAAATCTCCTGTGACAGTCGTACTGCTCCTTTGGCATTCTCAGCATGGCGTACAGGTCGGATATGTTCCATAGGCAAAAGCCGGTCAGCATATCGCTGTTTTCATCTTTTGAAAGCAGCTCTTCAAGATATTTTATAAGAGCTGTTTTATCTTTGCTTTGCTGTATGTCGCGAAAGCGTCGGCGGATGTCGTCGGTGATATCCAAGTTCTTCTCCTTATGACAAGGATTTTGCAGCGTCAGGCTTTAATATCTTTTTCTGTATCATGTTCATCAAATTGATGATGAGCGGAGCGCCCGCGGTTATATACAGTATCACGATAAACTGCTCTATCGCTTTGCCTACGCCGCCGGAAATAAGCTGCGGGATAAGCGGAGCGGCAAGATCTTTGAGCAGGAAATACACGCCTATGCAGACTGCGTAGCGTATCACCCTTATATACCATTTGCCCTCAACGCTGAATTTTATAAATCTTCTTTCCAAGAACCAGCCGATGATAAAGCCCAGTCCCATGCCCGCGTTTTTGAATGCGTCGACGGACATTTTGTTAGGATCGACTATTACGTTTCCTGCCGCGTCATAGTCAACGGGATAGCCTTTCAGCGCGGCGTATATGATAAGTATTACGCACAGCGCCGCTCCCGATACCAGTACTATCACGTCATTGTTCGGGTTTTTATCCACCCAGTCCAGAAGATACTTGAATGCGAACAGCAATACCGCCGCCAACACCAGCGACACTATAACGTCCTGCGGAGTATGTACGCCGAGGTAATTGCGGGAAAAGCTGATAAGCAATACCACCACGATAAGTATTATTTTTATGATAATGTTCCTGCCTTTTTTTCAGCGTCAATCCGCCGAAAAAGCTTGCCGCGTTTGCGGAATGTCCGCTCGGGAAGGAGTAGCCGGTGGCGTCCGCCATCGCGCCCTCTACCGGCGTTACCCGTGCGTCAAGTATCCAAGGGCGGTAAACGCAGGCGGTTATTTTTACAAATGCGTTTATTACACGGTTGTAATAGAACGTCAGCATTAAAAATATACCCTCGCGCTTATCCACGCACCAGTACATAGCCGCGACTAAAAGCGTTACTATCGACGCTTCACCGAGCTTTGTGACCAGCTCAAAAAAGCCGTCCAGCACTCCGCCGGTAGCGTCGCGGAAGTTTTGCAGCATTAAAAGATAATCGATGTCCATAATATGCCTCCTGATATTTTGTTCTTTCGGTATTTTAACATATTTACAAGTAAAATTCAATAAGAAAATCACCAAAAATTGTTAATTTTCAAATCCCTGTTTTGGTGATGAACATGAATATCTTACTATTGCAGACTTATTTTCTCAGCCGTCCTGAGATACCGTGAACATAACGTCCCCGATACTTACCGATAATAATTTTCCGGACATATCGGCGGTGACGCGGTAGCTGCCGCGCTTGTTATTGCCCGAAACATACAGCTGTTCTCCGTTTTTACTTGCCGGAGCGCTTTCTTTTAGCATATCTATCACTCCGGTTATCTCCGACGCGGGAACGGTAAATCCCGCCCCGTCGCTCGGAAAATCAAAGCTTATGCCGTCATAGCTGACCGAGGTGTTCTCCCCGCTTTCGGTCATGACCAGCCCGCTTACGCTGTCGGGAGAGGTAAAGCTCACCGTCCAGTCGTCACCGGTACGCGTAAATTCCGCCGAAGCTATCACCTCGCCGCATTTAAGCTCACCGGAGTATGACAGATCCCCGTCATAATGCAGCGTGCTTTGGCCTAATTCGCTGCATGAAGAAAACAGCAGCACGCAGAGTATTATCACCGTAACAAACATTGTCTTAGACATAACAGTACCCTTTCCGGGGACGTCGGTCAGCTTTTCAGGATATACGGATACAGCTCGGCAAGCTCGCCCGGCATTATCCCGGACATAGCGCGGGTCTCGGCGGCTTTTTCCGCGGCAAGTCCCGCAAGATAAGCGCCCAGCCGCAGCGCGTCGAACTTCTCCACACCCTGCGCGAGCAGTCCGCCTATAGTGCCGGTGAGGCAGTCGCCGCTGCCGCCCTTAGCCAGCGCCGCGTTTCCGCTCATGTTTACCGCCGTGCGGCCGTCCGGCGCGGCTATCACCGAATACGTGCCTTTCAGCAGCAGAAATACGCCGTATTCCTTTGAAAAGTCTTTTGCCTTATTTATCGGGTCGCTTAGTATCTCCTCCATCGAATAGCCGCTTATGCGGGAAAATTCTTTCGGGTGGGGAGTCATCAGCAGCCCGTTTATGTTGTCCCTCAGTTCATGTATATGTCCCGAAAGAGAATTTATGCCGTCTGCGTCGACAAGCACCGGGCAGCTTACATTTTCCGTAAGTGCGGCCACCGCTAAACGCGTGTCCTCGCGGTTTCCCATGCCGCAGCCGATAATGACCGCGTCGGAAGACCCTGCCGCCGCAAGTATATCGCTGATATCCTCCGCGTCGATATAGCCCGTGCCGTTTTTAAGCGGGAGGAACGTACACTCGTGCAGCGACGTTGACACCGACGACGTGACCTCTTTTACCGACGCGAGCGTGACTATGCCCGCGCCCGTCCTAATAGCCGCATGACAGGACAGCCACGCCGCCCCCGGAAAGCGCTCGCTGCCCGCAACGTTCAGCAGTCTGCCATAGCTGCCTTTATGGGTAAATCTTTCCCGCTTAGGAAAGAGCGACAGCAGCGAGTCGGAATTTATTTCGGCCTCATAGCCCGGATAAGCGGTTATCCCTATCTCGAGCGGTATTATCCTGCCGGAAAGCACGGCGCAGGGCGGTATGAGCTGCCCTGTCTTTACCGCTCCCGCAGCAAAGGTCACGTCCGCGCAAAACGCGTTCTCACATGCGGCGCCGTTAAGCGCGTTACAGCCGGAAGCTATATCCGCGCTCGCCTTAAACGCTTTACTTATATTGCAAGCGGAAAACAACCCGGCGATATCCTCCGAAAGCTCCCCGTGAAAGCCTGTACCGTATACGCAGTCAAGAATTATCTGCGCGTTTAACTCAGAAAACGCCTCCTCGCGGTTTGAAAGCGGTATTTCACGGAAAATGTAAGGCAGCGCGCGTTCTCTCGCCTGTATCGCAAGCTCGGTGGCGGGGACTTTTACCGAAACGACAGTCGCCTTTGCCCCGTATTTTGCGATGTACCGCGCCGCCGCGTAGCCGTCGCCGCCGTTGTTTCCGCTGCCGCACAGTATAGTGACGTCCTTGCCGTTAAGCCCGACCAGTTCGTCCAGGCCGTCGGCTATACCTTTTCCGACGTTGTCCATAAGCTGCGAAAGGAAAACGCCGTCCGCCGCGCTCCTCAGTTCGGCGTTTTTCATCTGCTCCGGCGTTACTATTACCGGTGATTTTACTGTGGTCATAATTTATCCTTTCTAATGTCAAAACAGGCAAGACCTTTACGCCTTGCCTGTATCCTGATCTGTATTCTCGCTATCTTCAGCGGTATCGGTCGATGCTTCCGAAGTGACCTTAGCCTTTACCGGCTCTTTTTTATCTTTTTTGAAAAAGTCCTTAAAGCTGCGCTTTTCTCTGTCCTTTTTCATATACGGCGGGTGAGGGAACATAACGGGTTCTCCGCTATCCTCGTCAAAATGATGTATCTCCCGATAATCGTCGGAATCCTGCGGCAGCTCCCGACGCTCCAGCCCGTGAGCGACGCGCCCTTTTACGAACGCGTATATTACGGCGAACATAGGTATACCGATTATCAATCCTGCAAAGCCGAATATTCCCTGTCCGACCAGCATTCCGAATATTACCCAGAAGCTGGACAGCCCGGTGGAATCGCCGATTATCTTCGGGGAGATGACGTTTCCGTCAAGCTGCTGTATGATTATCATGATTATAACAAAGTACAGGCACTGCCACGGATCTGCCAGCAGCAGCAAAAGTATGCAGGGCACCGCTCCGATAAACGGCCCGAAGAACGGGATTATGCAGGTGATACCCATGATAACGCTTATCAGTATCGCGTATTCCATATTGAATATGTTAAGCACCACGATATACATAGCGCCGACTATAAACGCGTTTATCAGCGTACCGGTAATAAAATGACCGAACGAGCGGTGTATCTCCCGCACCGTGTTTATCGTCTTGTTTGCGGTTTTTGTCTTGAATATACAGTATGCTATTTTCTTGAACTGCGCCGCGAACAATTCCTTGCTGTTCAAAAAGTAAATGGCTATCACAAAGCCGAGCAGCAGGTTCAGCGATACGTTTATTATCGTCATTACGTTCGAGGTGATAAGATCCCATATGTTGTTCATCGAGGGCAAAAGCTCGGTGGACAGCCAGTTGTTCAGCATATCCGACAACCCGCTGGTAAAGCTCAGCACGTACTTTTCTATCTCGGGATAGTTAGCGAGAGTATCGCTTATCCATTTTGAAATGTTGTCAACATACGACGGTATATTTTCGATAAGCAGGGAGATAGTCTTTATCATCTCCGGCAGCAGTATCCAGATTATCCCTATTACTATCGCAAGCGCGAGCAGCATGGTAAACGTTACGCTGAGTACCCTTGCCACTCTCCTTACGGGGAACGTCTTAGGCGGCGGTTCTTCTCCTGGGTGATTTTTCAAAAACCGCTCGCGCTTTTTGTCCTGGATAGTATAGAACAGTCTGCGCAGGCAGGGCTTTTCTATAAACGTCGCGACAGGCGACAATACATAAGCTATGATAAAGCCGTACAGCACCGGAGTAAGTATGCCGAAAAACGTGCCTAACGCTTTCAGTATCTCGTCTATTCCCGAAAACAGCACGAAAAATACGCAGGTCGCGGCAGCTACCAAAAACGCGGTTATTCCCCAATACAGATATTTTTTATCCCATTTGTATTTCAAGCTGCCGCCCCCTTTCAAAGAGATATCGCTTACTTTTATTATAATATTATCGGATAGCTTTGTCAAGTTATTCCTTTTAAGTTTACGTATTTTTCCTTATGTCTGGATAATCGCAAAAATTTTGCACAAAAACGCCGCCGTAAAAGGAATAATATTCTCTCTGCGAAAAGGACAAAGCTCTTGACAAAGCGGCGGAAAAATGTTATATTAATATTTAATAACCCGATAGCTTTATCCGTTTTTTGACGGATAAATTTTTTAATAAGCCGCATATCTGAAAGGAGAAAGACATGGCATTTATTTACAGTGAACCCTCGCATACCTTTGGCGAATATTTGTTAGTGCCGGGCTATTCCTCGGCGCAGTGCATACCCGCCAACGTATCCTTGCGCACTCCGGTGGTTAAGTACAAAAAGGGAGAGCAGAGCAGTATCTGCCTTAATATCCCGCTGGTATCGGCGATAATGCAGTCGGTATCCGACGATAAAATGGCGGTCGCGCTTGCAAAAGAGGGCGGTCTTTCGTTTATATACGGCTCTCAGTCGGTGCAGGACGAGGCGGCGATGGTAGCGCGGGTGAAAAATTACAAGGCGGGCTACGTCACCAGCGATTCCAACCTTTCACCCGAAATGACGCTTGCCGATGTGCTTAAGCTCAAGGAGAAGACCGGACATTCCACCATGCCGGTGACCGAGGACGGCACCGCGAACGGTAAGCTGCTCGGCATAGTTACCGGACGCGATTACCGCGTATCGAGAATGTCGCCCGACACCAAGGTAAAGGAATTTATGACCCCGCGGGAAAAGCTGATAACCGCTCCTGCCGATACTACTCTTAAAGAAGCCAACGATATAATCTGGGAGCATAAGCTGAACTCCCTGCCGATAGTGGAGGACAACGGTGTACTCAGATATTTTGTATTCAGAAAAGACTATGAGCAGCACAAGGAAAACAAGGATGAGCTGCTGGACAGCAAAAAGCGCTATATGGTCGGTGCGGGCATAAACACCCGTGATTACGCCGAGCGCGTACCGGCTTTAGTGGACGCCGGCGCGGACGTATTGTGTATAGACAGCTCCGAGGGCTTTACCGAGTGGCAGAAGCTTACTATAGAATGGATACGCAGCCGTTACGGCGACGATGTAAAGGTCGGCGCGGGCAACGTCGTGGATAAGGACGGGTTCCGTTTCCTTGCCGAGTGCGGCGCGGACTTCATAAAGGTGGGCATAGGCGGCGGTTCTATCTGTATCACCCGCGAGCAAAAGGGCATAGGCAGAGGACAGGCCACCGCGCTTATCGAGGTGTGCGAGGAGCGCAATAAATATTTCGAGGAGACCGGAATATATATCCCGATATGCTCCGACGGCGGAATAGTACATGATTATCACATGACGTTAGCACTTGCCATGGGCGCTGACTTTATGATGCTGGGACGTTATTTCTCCCGCTTTGACGAATCCCCCACAAACAAGCTGTTTGTAAACGGCAGCTATGTAAAGGAATACTGGGGAGAGGGCTCCAACCGCGCGAGAAACTGGCAGAGATACGATATGGGCGGCGACGCTAAGCTGTCCTTTGAAGAGGGCGTAGACAGCTATGTGCCTTATGCCGGCAGCTTAAAGGACAACGTTACCCGCTCGCTGTCTAAGGTGCGCTCCACCATGTGCAACTGCGGCTGCCTGAACATTCCCGAGCTGCAAAAGAACGCACGGCTCACATTGGTATCCTCCACCAGTATAGTGGAGGGCGGCTCTCACGACGTTATCCTTAAAGAAAGCCGTTCCGGAAGAACAGAATAATTTTATAAATAAAGATCTCCGCTTGGTTTTTCCAAAGCGGAGATTTTTATGACCGTCAGTTTACTCTTCAAACGAATCCTCTTCGTTTCTGGAGTTCCAAAGCTCTACCAGCTTTTCCATTTCCTCCTCGGTAAGGGAAATGCCCTTGCCCATTCTGCTGTGATCGGGCGACCATGAACGGATATCGTACTTTGGCGGACGGTCGTTCCAGCTTACCATATTAAGCTCCAGATTGTAGCTGCCCGCCTCTCCGAATACGCCCAGCTCCTTGGTTATCTCATACTTAAAATCTGCCATTATTCTTTCTCCTTTTTATCGTTTTTATTGCTTTTCAAAGCCTTTTCGGCTTTTTTGTCTTTCTTTTTCTTGGGAAGCCTTGTCTTATCCGCGAATTCCACCGCGTCGAAAAGGCATTGATAACGCGGCGGTATCAGCTTGTTGATATGGCGCTTTCCGAAGTACCACATGTCAAATTCCGCATTGTCCAGCAGCTTATCAAGGTATGTATTCACATGGTTGCGGTTAGTCTTGCCTATATCTATAAATTCATCCAGTCTTGCGGGCGGCTCGTAGGTGATTATTATATCCGCTCTTCCGCCGTTCGCTTTCAGATTTTCGATACCCTCCGACAGCTCTTCCTCGGTGGGTATCTCCTTTGTCCAGAGCTTTTCATCGTCCGGCTCAAGGTAAGAGGTGTTTTCGTCGCTTTGCCCTCCTCCGAAAGAGAATATGCGCTTATTCGCTATCTCATACAGCTGTCCGCGCATGAGCTGCCGCAGATTACCGCTTATAAGCCTTGTCTTGCCGCCGCACCATTCCTCCACCGGATACTGTTCCAAAAGCTCGTAATTTTCATGCGTACCCTCCACAAAGAGGATATTGTATTTTTTCTTTCCCAGCTTTTTAAGCGTTCTGCGCTCTTTCTTGCTGCCGTCCCAGATACAGCCGAAGTCCCCGCAGATTATCAGCGCGTCGCCCCTGCGCAGCTTTTTGAGCTGGGGAGCTTTAAATCGCGTAAGGTCGCCGTGCAGATCGCCGGTAACACATATCATAATATCGCCGTTCCTTCCTTGGAATATCAGTTTTCGGGATAAAGCTGCCAGTCGATG
>CANRII010000047.1 GCA_947630685.1 uncultured Ruminiclostridium sp.
GCGTTCCCTCTTGCGGTGCCCGAAAAATTTTCCCGCTTGGAGCGCGGACATTTTTCGACCGCTGCGCCAACCCCGCCTCGCTGCATCCCGCACTGCGGGCGCTCGGTGGCGTTGCCAAACCCCATACAGCCCATACAGATACGGGAAACGGTCAATTCAGATTTTCCCAGTTTCGTGTACTTCATCATCAACCCTCCTTTATTCGCCTAGCAACATTCTTGCGCAGTTGTAGGTGATCTCATAAATCGACATAAGCACATAGTTGATGCCCGCTTCTTCCATCGCCGCCCGCTGTTTCTCGGTCACGAAGGTGTACGGATAGATCCCGAACATGAATGGGAAAAACGTGTAAAGAAACCGCTGCTTTTCGGGAATCGGCATCTCCGGAAAATATTTCTCTAAACAGTGCATGACCGTTTTTAAGGAGTTGCCGTAAGTGACCTTGAATTCTACCAGCTTTTCCGGGCGGCTGCCGGTCTCCATATCATAATGGTTCATGGACATGATCTTGAGCAGCTGGGCGCGCTTTTCAAGAGAATGTGCCAATTTGTCAGCAAATTCGTCCTTGCTAAGTGTTTCATTTTCCGCCATGATCTGATCGAGGTCTGCGATCCACAGCTCATATTCCCGCCTAAGCAGAGCCAGGAAGATTTCTTCTTTTGTTTGGAAGTAGTTGTAGATCGAGGTGCGGGTGAAGCTGGTTGCGTTTCCGATTTCCTTGATGGTGATCTCCTTGAAGCTCATGGTCTGATAGAGCTTTTCGCAGGCGTTGATGATCTCCTCTCTGCGAGCCTCCGTCAGCTCCGGTGATCCTTTTGGCATAGGCGAATTCCTCACTTCTTATAATACTGACACCGTGTCAGTATAGTTAGTATACCACTATTCTGACACGATGTCAATACCTTTTTTAGTTTTCTTTTTCTTTCACAAGATTTTCACATTTCTTGCTTTCGGGCATAAAAAAGCTGCGGTTCTGAGCAAGTTATGATATGAACGTCAAAACCATGTTTTCAGCTGTCAAAAGGCTTTGCGGATATAGTTCGGGTTTTTCCCGCTTCCTACACAAAAAACCTACTTCGTACGAAGTAGATTTTTATTTTGTTATGCGGAATATCGGCGGTTTGGGATTTATAGATCCGTTTACTTTTTACATATACCATTTTCTTTGTTCCTCATATAGATCGCTATAATACTTACAAGTTTTCATTAATTCATTATGGGAGCCGATCCCTATAATGCCGCCTTCCTTTAATACTACGATTTTATCGACTATTTTCGTTGCCCCTAGCCGATGTGTGATAAGAACTCCTGTTAAACCTGAAATTATCTGTTTGAATTTATTATAAATATAAGTTTCTTCAACAGGGTCGATCGCCGCTGTCGGTTCATCTAAAACGATAAGATCAGAATTTCTGTACAGACCTCTTGCAATCGCAACTCTTTGCCATTGTCCGCCTGAAAGATCTTGTCCTCCGAATTCGGTCGAAAGATTTTGCATCAGGTCACTTTGTTGAAAATCAAGATCAACTTCATTACAAATCTTTAATATTTGATCATCTTTATTTTCAACGCTATCACGCACATTTGATAAGCAGATATTTTCTTTCAATGTCATTTTATATCTTTTATAATTTTGTGAAACATAAGAAATACCGCTGTTTTTATTACACCCGACATGATCACAGAAATCATTTTCGTTCCCATATATGATCCGACCTTTACTTGGTTCGTAAATGCCTAAAATGATCTTGGCAAGAGTAGTTTTTCCTGAGCCGTTTTCACCAATGATAGCTATTTTTTCGCCATGTAAAATATCCAGATCAATGTTTTGTAATACATTGTTGGAGCTCGATGGATAAGAAAAGCTGACATTTTTCAAATGTATATCACACTTACCGACCTCGCGATCATTATCCTTGACTTCATCGATTTCCATGAAATTGATGAAATTTGAAATATTACCTATTTCAGATGCCATATTGCCGATATGATATTTGATCATCTCTTCCATCATAGAAAACATAGTCCTTACCGATGCAAAAATAGCTGCAAAAGCACCTATTGAAATATCACTTTTCATCAGTAAATATATCAGCATGCCGACGATCATTACATAGCCTGCAATTGTTATAAAGCTGACTTTCAATTCAAAATTGTTTATTTTTTTGTTTGTTTCAGCGATCTTATCATGTAATTGTTTTAAGGAATCATCATATTTATTCAGAAAGAAAGGAACTGCGCCTAAATGTCGTGTTTCCTTGTAGCTTTCTCTTCCTGTTATGCATTCATCATAATACCCGACTTTACGCCTTATCGGCGCTGTAGCTTCTTCAAGATTTATATGTTCGTTCATTTTCATATATTGAGTCAGCACAACGGGAATGAAAACAAATATCAAGGTCAAAGGAAGAAAGACAGATACCCTCAGGAGATAAACAAACATAAAGATAAAATACGGAACATAGAAAACGATCAGATTAGCAAATAGCGACGCAAAAACAACAGCGTTATTTTTTCCCTCTACTGCTTTATTTATAAAGTCCAGATTATTGCTGTCCTCGAATTTTACAGCAGATATTTTATTGATCTTATTATGTATAGTTCTGTCTAATCTGCCTGTTGTCTTATCTATAACCACTTCAACAATAAAATTTGATAAAGCGTTAAGAATTTCCGAACTTATATATGCTAGTGCGAAGAGTATCAACGCTACGATCAGTCTGATGGTGCTTTGGTCTTTGAAATACATGCTGACCGAATCGAAGAAATGCTGTTCGGTCAGAGTAATCAATCCGTATGATAAGCCGTGAAATAAGTTTAATACAACTGAAAAAATAAATAAGAACGGAGTGCATTTTAGTATGAGCTTCAATATTTTGATTATGACTTTGCTATTCTTCTTCATTTTCATACCAGCCCTTCTGGTTTTCAAACATATTCATATATAATCCTTTGCTTTCCATAAGCTCATCATGACTCCCTTGTTCTGCGACTGCTCCGTTTTTCAAAACAACGATTTTGTCTGCAAGCTTTGCAGCTCCTAATCTATGAGTGACCGTTATTGTAGTTTTTGATTTTGATGCTTTGGAAAACAGATCATATAGTTTGCTTTCAGCAACAGGATCCAGCGCGGCAGTCGGTTCATCAAGGATACGAACGGGATGGTCTGATAGAATAACTCTTGCAATTGCAATTTTTTGCCATTGACCACCTGACAGATCACCTGAATCCTTTTCAACTAAACCAAGACCTGTATCCAAGCCATGAACGCTTTTTCTTACATCATCATCCAGTTTAACCTGCTCAAGTACAGCATAACATTCTTCGTCTGAAATTGAACGATTTAGATCGCTGATACATAAATTCTCGCGTATTGTTGTTGAATATCTTGCAAAATCCTGAAACGCAACCGAAAATGTACCTCTGATTTCTGATAATCTGTAGGTCCTTAATTCTTTGGAGTTTATGTAAATATTACCTTCATAATTATCATATAAGCCAAGCAGCAGTTTTATAAGTGTAGTTTTGCCGCAGCCGTTTTCTCCAACTAAAGCATAATGTTGGTTCTTTTTGATAACAAGATTCAAATCATTCAGCACATAATTTTCTTGATCGGGATACTTAAATGAAACATGCTCAAATCTTATTTCATCGATATCTATAGGTTCTGCATCAGTAGCACAGGCATCTTCTTTTTCTTCCAGATCAAAAAAATCTTTTAGATCTTTGATATACTCTCGGTCAATCGCGATCTCTCTCATGATATTACTGAAATTCCACGACATGATATCGACCAGCTGCAGCAACGCCATCGTAAAAGATAAGAAAAATCCGACAGTCATATTCTTATCGTTGGTAATTATTATCAGACTTAAAATGACAAATATGACGATCAATGTAACCAGGCTGGAAGCTTTCATTCGCAGAAAATATTTTAATCTCATTTTAAGATTGATCTTTCTGGCTATTTCGTTCTTTTGGAACCACTTTTCGTTAATGTAGTCACCATATTGAAATACAGTTTTTTCATCAACATAATTTCTGTCTGCCAAAATCTGATGATAATAGTCAGCTTCTCGTCTGTATCTGTCGCTCTCCATTTCGGCATCAAATGTTTCTTTACCGCCGCGGAAGGATAGGATCAGTAACGGAACGATAATAATACTCATAAATGTTATGATCAATATGTTATAACTTGCTGCTACATACATTAACGATGCTATTCTGACAAATACAGATATAACACCTATCAGGTTGCTAAAACCTTTTGTCAGACTGCTGCAGCTTGAATTTTTTACTCTGTGGATCTGATCCCAAACGGTTTTATTTTCAATATATTCGTATTTCAATGAAGCGCATTTTTTCAACACATGATTTTTATAGTAAAGATCCATCTTCTGATTAAATTTCAGTTGAACATATCTGTTTATAAGAATTTCATGGATCTGACTGTATAGCATTATCAAAGCGAGTAAAATTATATTAATAACAAGCTTGTCTTTTCCTGCGCTGTTAATATAAAACTCATTTACAGAATCAATAAATGAAGCAATTGCATATACAGAAAAGAGCGGCACTAACGCATTGATAAGACTATCTACCATTATTATTACAGAATATATATTAGCGGCTTTAACAGCGATCACAATATATTCAAATATATTGCCTTTTATATTCAGCTTATCCATAATTAGGATCTCCTAATATAATCTTATTATGTTCATAGGACTCATCGCCGCCATAGGAATATACTTTACTTTTAGCAGCGTCACGATAGTATTTGCTTACACCTATATAGACACGCAAAATTAAAAAGGTTGGGATTTTTTCAAAATATCATTTTGTGAGCTATCAAACTTCCACATATTATAACATTAAATATAAGAAAATCGACAAAATCCGAAGCAATGTTCCTTGTATAAAAGCACCTCGTCTTTTGATATCGCTTTGTTGCTCAGCCAACGCCGACAGGCTCTTCTTTTGCGGGAGCGGACTGAGCGCTTGATTTAAGCCAAAGTCCTGCAAAAATCAGCGCGACGGCTTCAATTATACCGACGACAATACCTTTAACGGATATAATATAAAAACTATATTCAATTGCCATTACAGCGTAGTATATTATATAACAAATCAAAATCAGTAAGCTAGGCAAAAGCCATAAACGCCTTATAACAGCGCCGGCTTTTCTATAGCTTGATATAAGCAGCAAGCCTAATACGGCATAAGCGGCTATTTTAAGTATATAGTACATAAAGTCGGCATTCGCCTGCGTCGGATATTTCCCGAATATCAAATCTAAAATAAACGGTATCGCATTAAGCAAAACATACGCACCCGCTCCGACAGTCAACGTTATTTTGCTCTTACAAAACAAGCCGACAGCAATTATTATCAAAGAAATATAAAATAGCGAGCTAAATATCACAGAAGCGATGCTTATTCCGTATTCGGGAAACGCTTTTAGATCCTCTAAACGAAAATACACGTCATTGCAAATAGTGTAGATCGTATATATCGCGAAAAGTATCGCCGCTGTCAGCGAGTAGATTTTTTCCTTTTTGGCTTTGTCCATGCTCCCTGCCTCCGATCAAAGCTGATAAATGCCTCTATATTGCCAAATAACAGCTTAAACCGCTGTTTTGTTTTATTATAGCCTGATCAAAAATTTTTGTCAAGATATTAAGTCGGCCGAGGATTTTCGGACGGAATTTAGTAGGCATCGTCGCGGGGCGGCTCATCTTGCAAATACTATGCAAAGTACACAAAAATAAACTATTTTTTAGTTCATTTTTTGCAAGCCGATATTTCGACTTTTAGCATACAACTATTGACATAACGCATAAAAAATGTTATCCTTTATTTTAAGGAATCCATTAGCTTTCAACAAACAGTCATAAGAAAGGAACCAATATGAAACGCAAGCTCTTAGCCCTTTTCTTAACATCAGCCCTGCTGCTCAGCACAGCCTGCGCGGGGACCTCGGACAACTCCGAACAGCCGGTGGAGGATATTTTTTCTCTGCCTACCTCCGATACAGACGATACCGATAATGCGGCGAGTATTCTCGGGGCGTACAGCTCTGGGGGCTTTTCGGCTGAAATAAACGGCAACAAGCCGATAGTTTATGACGGAAAGCCCGTCACCGTAAAAGTATCCGTCAGCGCGAACACCGATAATAAGGCGGATATGTCGATAGGGATATGCTGCAACATCAACGGCATATTTCAGAGCTTATCGGGAAACGGGCAGGAAAATCAGACGATGATAATTTGCGAGGGTATCGCACCCGGCGAGAGCACGGAGTTTGACGTCACCTTTGACCCACAGGTATTAGAAGAAGACGCGGATAAAAAGCAGGTGTCGATGTCGTTTGCAACCAGCTTTAATCCGACATATCAGGCAAGTGAGAGCTTTATCGGCTATGGCAATACGCACAATATTCAATGGATGATGCCGAGTCGGATAGAATTTAAGTCAAAGCCTAAGACGGTATCGCCCGATTTTACCGATGAATATACTGAGCAGCTTATGACCGACAAGCTCGCAGATGAGCTTTTCACCGAAACGAAATACAATCCCGACCTATCCTATGATTATATCGAACAGCAGGGAGCCCAAAGCGCCGCGTTAAAGCTGTCGGACGACGGCAGCCTGTCGTTTACATATACGAGCATCAACCTTGAACCGGGTACATACAGGATCATACTGCTGAAAAACAATCAGCAGGCTGCATTCAACGGCGGTAAAGAGTACATAGAGATGACGGTGAAAAAGGGCTATCTTTACACCGCCGGGATAAAGCCCGACGAGGTACAGCGCGGCGACGCGATACAATGTGTCGCGGTACTGAAGGATTATAACGAAGAAGTCTTCCCGTCTTCGCTTCAAGCCACCACACCGCACTTGGTGGTCGGTAATGATTATATAGGCGCAACGTATGACGACAGTCAGTATTCCGCTCCCGAAAGCATACCCGAAAACACGGAGAGCTTAGAGCCGGAAAATACCGACCCGGAATCCCTGCCGAGACTCAAAGAGTGCGGCGTTTTAGGCTATTATAATGAAAACGGGTCGCGCATCGCATTGCTGACAGATCAGTACGGCGGATATATGTATATGTATGACATCGAGAAAAACGAGGTGATAAATACATTCTACTCGTGGGATATAGGGAAATGCAGCTTTTTGGGGAATAATGTTGTTTACGACTCCGTTACCGGAACAACATCAAATATTCCCTATGAAGAATGTGACGATATAGATTACCTCAATATGCAGATAACCGACAAATATTTTATTGTGACAAAATGGCAGGACGCACAAGATGATAAGCCTTACGGAACGGATTACCTTATATACGATCGTAGCTTTGATCTTGTGGATGACTGCTTTGTCAGCGAAAGCTCATGGGATATTTACTTTTCCGAGGACGACAAATACAAGATAGAGATAAGATGTGTGAATGACAGCGACGACCCCGACTATTACGAGGAGCTGTATATTACCGATATAGAAAGCGATAAGAAAACAAAGCTGTGCGAGCTGCCTAAGGGTAAGAAGCACGGCTTCGGAAACAACACGGTAATAAAGGACGGTCTGATGTATACTGTTCTTTCAAATGCGGCAAATGATTCCGAATTTTCCCCTGCCGTAATAGATCTGAATACCGGCGAGATCATCACCTCCGATATTGAGATAGAGAAATACAGCGGAATAACGCCTATGATAATACCAACCGAAAATTACACTCTTTATTTGTCGGGCAAAGGAGCTCCCGACTGCAATGACGAGGGATATATACCCATCTTTGACAAACAGCAGAGAAAATTCAGACAGATAAAGACCGCTAATCTAAACGAAACCTACAGCTGTATGATAACCCCCGACGGCAGCAGGATAATCGCGCTTTCCCCGCATTTCGACCTGTCGGAAAACTGGAAGACCGACAGCAGCGTAAGGATATACGATACCGCGACAGGCGAGCTTTTGCAAACGATAGAGGACGTACCCGATGTATGGAGCGCGGCAGTAATATGCGGCAACGATAAATTTATGCTCCCCTCGACGGGCGACAATAAGCTGTATGATATAGGTGGATAAAATGGAGCTTGTGAAATGAAACTGTTTATATATGAGCTTAAGAAAAACCTTTTCAGGGTGTCGCTGTTTGTTATGATCATCGCTTTTGCCTTAGTAAACCTATATAAGCTGAACGAAACGTTTCGTCTTTACTCGCCGAGCGATTATTACGGAAGCGGCGACGACCCCGTTTATACGGACGGTATATATGAGCAGTATAAGGGCGAGATGACCGAGCAGAAAATAAAACAGGCTTTAGAATATCAGCAGAAAATGGATGCGATAATATCGAGCGGAAATTATGATACCAAAAACCCGAGCAGTGAATTTTACACAGGTTTTGCGTTTGCAGACAAATTAGAAACGGATCGGCTTATCGAAAATATGCAGGAGATATATCTTTACCCGAACGATATAATTGCGCTTCGGCAGCAGGCGGACGAAAATATTTCGTTCTATACAGGCAAAAGCAGTTTTGAGGTAAATAAAAACCTACTGATAAAGGCTCTTTATCACGACAGGATAATACCTGTTTACGGGCGTTACAGGGCGTTTGATATGTATTTTGACTATGAGTTTTCCTCGCTGCTTATCATACTGCTGATAATATTCGCGTTTGCTCCGAGCTTTGTCAAAGAAAAAAGCATAGGTGCGGACCGTACCATAATATCCTGCGGACGAGCAAGGTCGGTATTTTGGGCAAAGCATTGTTCAATGTATCTGTTTATCCTTATTATGACGGTCATATTTGCGGTCTTTGACCTTATATATTTCGGGTCGCTGTACGGACTTGAATTTATCGAACAGCCGCTGTACGCTATGGCTGATTATAGATATACACCCTTTGCAATAACGGTAGGGGGCGCGCTGGTGCTTTCCGTTATCGGAAAGCTTATAGCGTTTTTATTTATCGGAGAGCTTGTTATGCTTATCTCCACCTTCGGTAAAAATATCGGAGCCTGCGTTGCCGTCAGCATCGCGGGGATAATAGGACTGATACTGTTAAGCGAACAGCTGCCCGAATTTTTATCCCCGATAAATCTTGTTAATATGAAAAATCAGCTGTCCTCCTTTGAGGTGGTCGGAGTGTTTGATATACCGATACCCGCGCCCGCATTTACCGCGGCGGTAAGCCTTGTGCTGACCGTGATCGCGCATATCATCTGCTATATCCGCACCGTGCCGAAGATCAAAACAGGAGGCGAGGTATGAAGATATTACGATACGAAATAAAAAAGATACTTATAAAGCAATATGCGCTGTTCATTATGCTTTTTGTTATCATAAGCTCCTTGTTTTCGCTGAACGGCGCTTTAACGCCGGATCAAGGCTTTAGGACCGCGGGAGAAAGGGCGCGTTATCTTGAACTGATGACCCCGCTGACAGGCTTTCTGACCGAGGAAAAGGAAGAAAAGATAACCGCTATGTATGAAGAATTGCTTGCCGCCGAGGCGCTTGAGGAGGAGTTGACGGATAAATTCATCAGCGGCGGTCTTACCGATGAGGAGCTTGACAATGGGCTGGAGCCGTATAAGGAAATACTCGACGATGACAATATTATCAGCACGATCTTCGAGCAATATCAATATGCGGCTGCCGACAAGGACGACCGTATGCTGCTGCCTGTGCAGAGCGTGCCTGTTATGCAGGGCGGCGAGATAAACTATTTCCTTTTGCTCGCCGTTGCTTTCTGCGGCGCGTTTGCGATAATGGCAGAGCAGACAAGCAAAAGCGACCTGATACTGATAACGACTCCGGCAGGGCAGAAAAGCACAATGGCGGCAAAGCTTGCCGTTTTGACCTTGCTGATAATCTTTGTCTGCGCCGTGCTGTTTGGTATTGACCTGATAAAGCTGAATGCACAGCTGCCGAGCGAGTATTGGGATCACTCTCTTTGCTCACTGCAGCAATACCAAAATACCGATTATGATATAAGCATATTCGGGGCGTTTGCCGCGGCGTGGGCGATGAAGCCCGTCGGGTACGTTTTTATCTGCACGCTTGCCATGCTGACCGCGCATTTTTCCAAAAGCTATATTGCAGCGATATTCCCGTATAGTGCGTTTCCGATAGTAGCAGATTATCTTGCCGAACGGGACAGTCAGGCTTATTTTATCCCGACAGGTCTGCTTAAAGGGTACGGGTACTTTTTCGGAAATGTTTGCGAACCGGGGTATGATGATATTTTTATCTTCCGCGGTGTGCCGAGAGGTTATCTTTTCGGACTTATCTGCTTTACGGTTTTGTTTATCACGGCAGGCTATGCGCTGCTTATTCATCTGAGCAAAAACCGCCTTATGAAAAACATCAATAAGCATAAAAAGTCCGCCGCAGCTTTGCCGTTGGCGGTGCTCCTGCTGTTCACCTCATGCAGCGCGTCAGAGCCAAAGCGTGAAGTATACGGAGGATTCAGTATTTATTCTTCATTTTTTGAAAGCTGTGAAAACGAAAAATATATATTTACAATAGAAGAAGCTGTCGATGAAGATAAGCCCGAAAGGCTTTGCTATACGGAAAAATCAAGCGGCATAACTACACAGATACCTTTTCCGTGCTTTTGTGATATTTCGCTTATAAATGATTGCTGCGCATCAGACGATTATTTATATTTTCTTGACGGTTCCTCCGATGTCTGGCGGATAAGACTGTCCGATATGGTATATGAAAAAATATTTTCCCCGTATAGCGGAATGAAGAAAAACGCATTGGGATTGACCGTTTCATTTATATCGACGGATCTCGGCTCGATGATATCATACATATTTACCGTAAACGACGAGCTTTATTTGTTTTTAGATGATAGGATATTTGTTCTTGACGGCTTGAACAGTATAAGCTGTGTGATAGACGAGAAGATAGAGGAGGTGGCGTACGATAACGATTATATATGTTATGTAAACAGCGACCGGCAGCTGAAAGCATACGAGATAAAAACTAAAACTACGGTCCTGCTTTCCGATAAGCGGGTGAAAAAAGATACTCTGCGCTGCGACGCCGATAAGCTGTATTATGATACCTCGGATAACAGCTGTGTTATTGATAAAAGCGAAATAAAAATGTAAAGCTCAGTCTAAAAATATTGACTTATATTCTTAAAAGTGCTATAATGAATACAAAAAAAGTCTTAAAACTTTCGTTGACATAGAGTCGTCGTTAATACCCTGGGCATAGGAGGAGCATACATGAACAGCTTGACGCTATTTTTCCGAAGTATAAAAGCCTCGGTGCGGCAAAATCCCGTGGTGTATATCGTGTTTGTGCTGTTTTACATTTTCTCGACCGTAGTATGTATCTACATAATCGGAAAATATGGCAGCACACGCATACAAAACAGTGCCTACGAGGATGGACTGACCACGTTCAAGGTAAGCGTTGGTTCGGACGGTGTCAGGCTGTCTGAGCTTAGCGGCGGCATAAACGGCGTTTCGCAGGACGATAACGTTGAGTATGTATTAGCTCGCTGCGTCTGGGAAGACTCTGACGAAGCCGCATGCTTCTATCCTACAGGCGAAAAGGAAAAAACGGAGGAGTTATTCCAAAAGACAGGTATACCCTTTGCAGATATCGACGCGTTTTTGGATTCCGACAACGCCGTAATTGTAAAAACCTACTCCGACGCAGCCCCGCAAAGCGTTACCCTCCAGGGAAAGGAATATGAGGTTTTCGCCTCATATCCCGCCGGCAAAGCGGATTTTTACCGTAATTTTATGTCGTATAAAACGGCACAGAAAAGCGACCCGCTTATTTTCGGTATTGAGATAAAGTACCGCAATATCAGCGGCTATCCCGAGCTTGACAAGATAAAGTCCGAGCTTAACGGGCTGTTCCCCGGTGCAAATATATCGGAACCTGTAGAGCGCGACTATAATCTTGAAAGCATATTCTCGCTGGGCAATATACTTGTGTATCTTGTCGCTTTGCTGTCGGCGGTCAATTTTATCTACATATTCTATTATATCCTTTCGCAGCGCAGAACAATGCTTACGGTGTACAGATTATGCGGCTGCTCGGAGAAAAAGCTGCTCCTATTCTCTATGGGTGAAATTTTGCTTATCTCCGCAGCGGCGTCGGGGGTAGGGGTATTGTGTTTTGAGCTTTTGGCAAAGCCGCTGCTTACCGCCGCCGAGCCGCTGCTGAAATATGCCTTTGCGGGTGAATTATACCTTGCGGTGTTTACAGGCTCGGTAATTATCAGCCTTATCGCGCTGACAGCCGAATATATCTATCAAGCGGCAAAGGAGGCGATGAGATGACACTTGCACTCAGAAGTCTTAAAAAACAATGGGCGTCCTTTCTTATAATTGCGGTCCAGATCGCCGTATGCTTTGCGGTGACGGCTTACACGTTAAGCTCGGTATTTCAGCAGTACGATATAGTTTTATCCGCAAACGGCGCGCATAAGGGATATTTATATCTGAACAGCGACCCGAACAAGCTTGATGAGATCTTAGTCTCCGATGAAAACAGCGGTCGTCCCGATTTTGAAAGCGTAAAGGAAGAATATTTTGCAAAAAACAACATTACAGACCCATCGACCCTGACCGAACAGCAATGGGACGAGTTTTACGCTTTCTTCTACGAAAAAGACGCCGAGTATATGGAAAAAGTCCATTACAAAGGCAAGTATCTTTACGAGGATCTTTTCGCCGCGTTAAATGACAGCGGCTGTATCAGCGAGATACATTACAACGCGGCGTTAGGGATATCGACCGTCCTTATTGATGAATATCTGCTGAAAAACGTCAGACTTTCTAACGCCGATATATCGCCGCTGTTTGAACCGACCGAGGACGAAAATCACTATTACGCGCTGATGTATCCGTGGATGACCGATGAAAACGCTCCCTCGGCCGACTCTCCGCCGTATAAGGTCGGTGATATAATAACCGAACGGACTTATAACCTTAAAGAACACCGCTACGACACCTTCACAATAGAGATAGTAGGCGAGCTGGACGATCCCGCATACGCTTTTCCGATGAACGAATTTTCAGCCACTAAGGCGGAGCTTGAAGGCTTTTTCTTATCACCGCAGAGTATTTCCGTCAGCGGCATGCTGATAGCTCTTAAAAAAGACAGCTTTAACTATATGGACTATATGAACGGCCGCCCGTCATATATCATGGCAAAGCTCGCGGACGGCATTACCGATGAGCAGTATGATAAGCTGCTGTCCGTTATAGATGAATGCGGATTTGCCGCTGTGGACCTTGACGAGGCGGAGGAGAACACCATAGCAAAGATAACCGCTTTTGTATCAGAAAACAGCGTGATACTTATTTCCTCGCTTCTTTTGACGGTTTTCTCGGTAGTAGCGGTATCTATCCTTTCAGGCAGCAAGACCCGCCGGGAGTACGCGGTCTATAAGCTGTGCGGTATGAGCCGCGCGGGACTTACAAGGCTCACCGCCGTAAAATGGCTTATCATCTTTACGGCGGCGGTAACAGTGGGAAGTCTGCTTGCGGCGGCGTATCTTAACATAATCGGAGAAAAGCTGAGCTATCTGCTTTACGGAGCGATAGCCGCGGCGGTGATGTTCGCGGTGCTGTACGCGCTTTCTCTGCTGATGTCGTACTATTCGTCAGTCAGGAGCTTAAAAGCATATGAATCGGGAGAATGGGAGGGTGACCTATGATAAAGCTCAACAACATCTGCAAAACCTATCACGCGGGAGGACAGCCGATAAAAGCCGCCGACGGAATATCCCTTGAGATAGCCGACGGAGAAATGGTGGCGGTGATAGGCGCGTCCGGCGCGGGAAAATCCACGGTGCTTAAAATAATCGGTCTTACCGAAAAGCCCGAAAGCGGAGAATATATCCTTGACGGCAAAAACGTTGCGGAATGCTCCGATAAACTATCCGCTCTGCTGCGAAACGAAAAGATATCCTTCATCATGCAGGACTTTGCGCTGATAAATCAGTTCACGGTAATGGAAAATGCCGAGCTGCCTTTGCTGCTTGCGAAAAAGAAAATGCCCGCCCGCCTGCGCCGCAAAAAGGCGGAGGAGGCGTTATCGACAGTAGGTATATCCGAGCTTAAGAACAGAAAGATATCCGAGCTGTCCGGCGGGCAAAAGCAGCGCGTCGCTGTCGCGCGTGCGTTGGTGTCCGACGCAGATATAATCTTAGCCGACGAGCCGACCGGCGCGCTTGACAGCAAGACCGGAGCCGGGATAATAGAGCTGCTGCGAAGCCTTAATGAAAAAGGCACGACCGTCATGATCGTCACCCACGATATGAATATCGCGGCACAATGCAAAAGGGTGATAGAGATAAAGGACGGTAAGATAGCGGATAAAGCCTGACTGCCATATTTATCAAGCACCCTCAGCCTATAAGGCTTAGGATACTTGTTGTTTTAAGCAGTTTGATAAAAGCTATTTAATATAAAAACGTTATGATATTTTATTAAATAATTTCTATAAAATTCCCGCATGCCTACTCAAAAATATTGACTTATATTCTTAAAAGTGCTATAATGAATACAAAAAAAAGTCTTAAAACTTTCGTTTACATAGTTTCGTCGTAAATACCTTGGCGCGTAGAGCGATTTATGAGGATTTCACCTTATTCGTTTTCATTAAGCAAAAAATCCGTAAGCTTTACGATCTTCACCCCGTCTATATTTCCCGCGGCCAATTCGTCCATGGTCACTACATATTTCGGATAGTGGTCTTTTATCTCCAATAGATTGGCGAGCTCTCTGTCCGAATTTTCGGGAAGATCTCGGCAGACCTGTACATATAGCCGCTCGTCACGGCGTACCGCGGTAAAATCTATCTCCTTTGTTTCGTTCTTTCCGATATATACCTCATAACCGCGCCTTAACAGCTCAAAATATACTATATTTTCAAGCATTGCGCTAACGGATCTGGGATCAAATCCCATTATGCAATATTTAAGCGACGCGTCGGCGAGATAAAATTTCTCCTGAGTCTTGAGCACCGCCTTTCCCTGAAGATCGTACCTGCGGCAGCGATAAATTATAAACGCTTTTTCCAGCCATTCGAGATAGTTGTATACCGCCTCTACCGAAAGAGAACGCCCCTCGCTTTTAATAAATTTCACGATAGAGTTTGCGGAAAAGGTTTTTCCTACATTTTCCGCCACATATCTTACCACGCGGTCAAACAGGTCGTAATTAGTTATCCTGTGACGGCGCGCAATGTCGTTGGTTATTACCGAATTATATATGCCCTCGACTATCTGATATGCGGAGCGGTCGTCGAAATTTCCGAGTGCGACGACGGGAAAGCCGCCTGTTCTGATATATTCGTTCATAAGCTCATTTACCGATTTGCCGCTTGATTTTTTGAACTCTATATATTCCGCAAAAGACAGCGTGAACACGGGAATGAGTATATATCTGCCGCTTAAATAAGTGGATATCTCGCCGGACATCAGTTTGGAATTAGAGCCTGTAACATATATATCCGTATTGCAGTTTTCCAAAAGGCTGTTGACGGCTTTCTCCCAGCCGGACACCTCTTGCACCTCGTCAAGTAAAATATAATATTTGTCTGTACCGGTCATCTGCTTTTTGACAGAGTTGTACATTTCCTTATCATTAAGCTTTATATCAAGCTCTTCCGAGGTGTACCGCACGGTTATTATATTTTCCGGCGCCACCCCGCTCTTGCAAAGATCGTCATGCAGCATATCCAGAATAGTGGATTTTCCGCAGCGGCGCACTCCCGCTAATATCTTTACCAGCGGGATATCACGGTATTTTTTCAACATATCGATATAGTGGGGTCTTGGTATCATATCATCATCTCCTGAGGTTATTATACCAAAAAACTCCCCAAATATCAATAGTTTTTACCAAAATTCCGTAAAAACTTTCTGAAATATAATAGTTTTTACCAAAATTAAAGAAAAACTTTTCAAAACATGTGGGCTTGCGCGCTGCTTTGCGATAAGCCAAACGACTTAGCTATAAAAATTATTAACATTTTTCTATAAGGAGGCAAAATATGGAGCTTTCAATTTCAAACCTTACAAAGTCCTATCGGCACAAAAAAGCCCTCGACGGGTTTTCACTGACGCTCGGCGAGGGGGTGTACGGCATACTCGGCCCTAACGGCGCGGGTAAGTCCACCCTCATAAATTCTCTTACTGGGATAATAAAGCCCGACAGCGGCAACATCTCGTTTAGCGGCGGCGATTATCTTTCGCACCTCGGCTTTTTGCCGCAAAATCAGGATTTTTACCACAATTTTACCGCGCGCGAGCTTATACTGTATATGATGAAGCTTAAAGATTTCAAATGCCCCGACCCTAAGGGCTATGCCGACGAAATACTGAAAAAGGTCAATCTCTACGACGACCGCAACAAGAAAATAGGCGCGCATTCGGGCGGAATGAAACAGCGGCTCGGTATCGCTCAGGCTATCATAGGAGAACCCGAGGTGCTGATATTTGACGAGCCTACCGCGGGGCTTGACCCTAAGGAGCGCATTCGCTTTCGCAACGTTATCTCTTCTCTTGCAAACGATAAGATAGTTATTTTAGCGACCCATATCGTCACCGATATAGCCTTTATCGCTAAGACGGTGGTGCTTATGGACAAGGGTAAGATCATCCGCACGGGAACGCAGGGAGAGCTTTGCGATAAAGG
>CANRII010000048.1 GCA_947630685.1 uncultured Ruminiclostridium sp.
CATAATCGGATACGGAGAGCCGGGCTCAATAGGAGATGCCGGTACTTATGTCGATATACAGCCCGCCAAAGATTATTGGGATTATATCACCTTTTACGCAAACGGCGACGACAGCGGAGATATCTCCGTATACTCGGCATTAGAAGATAATATGACCTATCGAGTGACATTGTTCGGCAAGGACGGAATGCTTACTTTCAACGACGGTAAAAGCTATCTTGAAATGGAAAACAAAAAGAAAACTCTTTGCTTTGCTGCCGTCAATATACCCGACTTAAGACCGGACGATTTAATTTATGCGGTGTTCACACCGATAAAAAGAGTCTTAAAGTACAATGAAGAAGAAGACGGAATGGAAATATTAAACGAATACGGCGAGAAGTATCACGGTACTGCCATAACAAGCGGTTGTCTTTATATCGCAGACCCGAGCCTAAAGCAGGAGCAGTAAGAAAGGAACATATCATGGAGCTTAAACTTAACGGGATAACAAAATCCTATACCAAGGGCAAAAAGCACAGAAACGCGCTGGAGGATTTCACCCTCACCATGACCGAAGGGGTGTACGGTATTTTAGGTCCTAACGGCGCGGGAAAATCCACGCTGATAAATATTATCACCGGAATAATCTCGCGGGACAGCGGCAGCATAGTCTTTGACGATAACGGAGATCACGATTATCTGTCCCACCTCGGATTTATGCCGCAGGGTATGGACTTTTACCGCAATTTTACCGCTAAAGACTACATCAAGTACATAATGACGCTTAAAAAGTACAAAACGGCGGACGATAACGCATACGCGCTCGATATACTCGGCAAGGTGAATCTGCGCGAGGACGCGGACAGGAAAATAGGCGCGTATTCCGGCGGAATGAAACAGCGTCTGGGGATAGCTCAGGCGATAATCGGAGAGCCTAAAGTGCTTATCTTCGACGAGCCGACGGCGGGGCTGGACGCAAAGGAGCGCATACGCTTTCGCAACGTGATAAGCTCGCTTGCGGCGGACAAGATAGTTATTTTAGCTACCCATATCGTGACGGATATCGCCTATATAGCGAAAACCGTCGTGCTAATGGACAAGGGTAAAATAATACAATACGGCACTCAGGAGGAGCTTTGCGCCGACGCCGCGGGAAAGGTTTGGGAATGCGAGACGAACAGCTCCGAGGTCATGGACTGCATGAACAGAATGCGGGTATCCAACGCGGTCAGCACCGGCGGGAAATACACTCTTCGCATAATATCCGAGGAATGCCCTATGGACGGTGCGATAAAGGCGGAGCCGTCGCTTGAGGACGTATGCATTTACCGCTTTGGAGATATGTGATATGAAGCTGTTTATATATGAGCTTAAGAAAAATATTTTCAGGGTGTCGCTGCTTGTCCTGACCGTGATACTTATGGCGGTAAATATCTATAAAGCGATGGAGGAACGGCGCTTTTTCGGAGAAACACGAGCCGCCGCCGCTATGACCGACTATTTTGGCGGAGAGCTTAACGAGGAAAAATTTATCGAGCTTAACGATTATAGAGTACGTATGGAGCAGGAGGCAAACCAAGCCGGAGAAGTGACTGTATACGATTATGAACGTTATATCACCGGAACAGCTGCGGGTGACGCCTCTTATGCCGAATCGGATATAAAGCCTAAGATGGAATATGCGTACCTGTACCGCAACACCGTGCTGGACTATCTTGCGCTTGCGGACGAGAACATCGCGTTTTACAACGGTAAAAACAGCTACGAAACCAGCTATGCACAGCTTGCAAAGCAGCTTTACAGCGGCAGGATAATAAAATCTCTCGGGCAGTACAACACGCCGAGATTATATTTCGATTACGAGTTTTCCACACTTGCGGTGATAATACTGGTGATATTTGTTTTCTCCTCGGCGTTTTCCTCCGAGCGGGCGACCGGCACCGACAGGATAATAATTTCAAATAAGCGCTCCGGTTCGGTATTCTGGGCTAAGCATTTCACGCTGTATCTGTTTGCCGCCGCCGCGGTGATACTGTTCAGTATTTCTGACATTATCGTTTTTGCGCAAAAGTACGGTATAGGCACGCTCGACCAGCCGCTTTTTGCGATACAGGAATATCAATTCACGCCGCTGAACGTCACGGTGCTGGGCGCTATGCTGATAACGCTTGTTTTAAGAATATTAGCGGTGCTGTTTGTCGGCGAGGTGATAATGGTCGTTTCCACCGTTACCAAAAATATCGGCGCATGTATAGCGCTTTCGTTCGGCGTTGTAGGCGCGCTGGTATTGATAAGCGAGTTTATAGACCCGTATCTTTCTCCGATAAACCTTGTCAACACGCGCAGCATGTTCAAAAATCTTGACTGCTATGATATTTTCGGAACGGCTGTTCCCTGCCAGCTGATAACGCTGCTTATCGCTGTTGTGCTTATCTTGGCATTGCATGTAATATGCTACCTGCGCGCTGTACCGAGACGGCTTAAGGAGGCGGACAAATGAAACTGTTTCTTTATGAGCTTAAAAAAATAGCGCTTAAACAGTACGCGCTGTTTATCTTCTTAGCGGTCATAGTCGTGCAGCTGTTCTCGCTTACCTATGATAAAGGGCTTACATACGGGCTTGCCACCGAGACGGAGCGCAGCGAGTATCTTGAAACTATCCGCCCTCTCACCGGAAAGCTTAACGAGGAAAAAGAAAACATCATCATAGCAATGAAAGATGAGCTTATGCAGGCTCAGCAGGAGGAAGCCGAGATATACGACGCCTATACGAACGGGGAATGCACCGCCGATGAGCTTAATCAAACTATAGACAGCATTAAGCCTATACTGGACAAAGAGGACATAACCGAGGCGATAACGGCGCAGTACGATTACGTCAGTGAGGACAAGGAACACCGCGTTATACTCCCCTCCTCCGCTATACCGATAATGGACAACGATCCTATAAATTATCTTATGCTGCTGGCGGTGATATTCTGCTGTGCTTATGCCGTTATGGCGGAAAGCAGCACAAAGGGCGACCTTATGCTCAGAACTACCCCGAACGGTCAGCGCGTAACTATGGGCGCAAAGCTGATAATACTTGCGCTTTTGATAACCGTCACAAGTGTGATACTGTCCTGCGTCGATCTTATACAGCTTTCGCGGCAGCTCCCGCTCGAATACTGGGAGTATGACCTTTGTTCGCTTGCAAGATACGAATGTACGCCGTTTGATATCAGCATAATATGGGGATTTTTCTCGGTGCAGCTGCTTAAGCTCACCGGTTATCTCTTTATCGGCGCTGCGGCGATGCTCACGGCGTTTTTCTCTAAAAGCTACCCCGCGTCGGTATTCCCATACATAGCTATACCGGTAGCCGCCGATTACGTCGCGGAGGGCAAGGGACAATCCTACTATCTGCCCACCGGACTTATAAAAGGGTACGGCTATCTTTACGGCAACGTCGGTTATTATGAGCAGACGGGACTTGCGGAGTTTTACGGGATACCGGTCTATTATACCACCGCTGTCGTGATATTCTCGCTGGTTTTCATCGCGGCGGCTGCAATAATTATGATATGCTTCAGCGCAAACCGACTTAAAAAGCTAAAACACGGCGCTAAAAAAGCCGCGCTGCTCGCCTCGGCCATGGTGCTTTTGCTCAGCGGCTGCTCACCGCAGCAGAATGTGATATATAACGGCATCGTTTCCGTAATAGACGGCGCTAAAGAAAACAGCAGGTACACGTTTGCTATAAAGGATACCACCCCTTGGGATCAGGAAGGCGGATATGACGGACTGCCTATATTTCTCATAACCTATACCGATAAGGAAAGCGGGCAGGTTTACGAGATACCGAGATCCCTGCACGGGACTATCTCGATGAACAGCCAGCTTTTCGCCACCGAAAATTACCTTTACTACAGCGGAATGAATTTAGAGGACGACGAACAGTATATAGAGCGGATAAACCTTGGCGATATGTCGCGGGAAAGAATATATACCATCGGCAGCGGCGAGGTGCGCTCGGCGTTCGGGCTTACCATCGACTATGACGAAGAAACTATGATACTCAGCATAAAAGAAGTTTTTTCCAACGACAAGGACTTGTTCTTTACCGACCACATGGGCAGAGTTTTTTCGGTGGACGCCTTTAAGAACCGTCGCTGCATAATCGAAGAAAACACCAAAAACGGCCTGTTCTTTGACGGGGAGAATATCTGTTACGTCACCGAAAAGCTGCGGCTTATGAGATATAACATCTCCTCCGGAAAGACCGACTCGCTGTATGACGCTCCCGTCGATCCGGATTCCCTTGCGGTGGAAAACGGGCTGCTGCATTTTGAAACCAACGGTAAAAAATACGCTGTAAACATTTCCGATTTAAGTATTGCCGAAGAGTGATGAAATTCTCACGATAGATAACGAAAATCCCCCGATCTTAACGGATCAGGGGATTTAATATTATTCCTGTCTTGTCCTGTCGGTACGTTTGAAGATAAGCGCCACCGCAAGGCCAAACACTATCGCGGCGGTAACTCCCGCGGCGCAGGCGGTGAAGCCTCCGGTAAATATTCCGAGCAAGCCGTCCTTATCTATAGCCTCGCGCATTCCTTTTGCCAGCATACTTCCGAATCCGGCAAGCGGAACGGTAGCGCCCGCTCCGGCGAAGTCTATTATAGGCTGATACCAGCCCAGCGCGCCGAGTACCGTTCCCGCAATTACATAAGATACTAAAATACGCGCGGGGGTCAGCTTTGTAAGGTCGATAAGCACCTGCCCTATCGCGCAGATAAAACCGCCTACCAAAAACGCTTTGAGGTATTCCGTAAAAATCTCCATGATATCTTCCCCCCTTATAAAGTATCGGATATTTCCACCACATGGGAAATGCCGGGTATGCTTTCACCCTGCTGTGACATAGTGGTGGACATCAGCGCGCCGGTCGCGGCAAAAAGCACGTTGTGCAGCTTTCCCTCCGCTATCTGAGGCAGGATATGCGCGCAAAGCACCGACGCGCTGCAGCCGCAGCCGGAGCCGCCCGCGTGTACGTCCTGCTTTTCCCTGTCGTAAAGCATAAGACCGCAGTCCTTATGAACGCGGCTTATATCTATCCCGCGCTTTTCAAAAAGCTCATGCAGGATATCGGTGCCGACCTGTCCGAGATCTCCGGTAAATATGCCGTCATATTCGTCCGGCGTGCGTTTAAGGTTTTCCATATGCCTTGACAGGCTGTCATACGCCGCGCCAGCCATCGCAGCTCCCATGTTGTTAGCGTCCTTTACGCCCATATCGGTTATTTTCCCTGCGGTTACAGCCTTTATAAACGGAGGCTTGTCGGCGGATCTAGTGATACAGCAGCCTGACGCGGTAGCCGTCCACTGTGCGGTAGGCGGACGCACGCCGCCGTAATTTATCGGGAAACGAAACTGCCGCTCAGCCGAGCAAAAGTGCGATGAGGTTATCGCCGCGAAATAATATCCCAGCCGCATATCCGCGTATAATGACGCTAACATCAGGCTTTCCGCCATGGTAGAACACGCGCCGTACAATCCTATAAACGGCGTGTCGCTGTCCCTCAGCCCATACGCCGAGCCGGTGCATTGATTGAGCAGGTCGCCCGCAAATATAACGCTGATATCCTGCTTTTGCAGCTTTCCCTTGCTAAGCGCTATTTCAAAAGCGTACTGCTGGAGCTTGCTCTCCGCCTTTTCCCAGGTTTTCTCGCCAAGCTCAGCGCCCTGTGAAATATAGTCAAAGCACTCTCCGAGCGGACCCTCGCCCTCCATTTTTCCGACCGCCGCCGCGTATGAGCAGGCAGACGCGCCGTTGTTCAGTCGGATAGTGCCGTCTTTTATATATTCAGCCATAATTCCTCCTATAAAAATTATGAAAAAAATCCGTAGATATAATAAATGATACCGTAAATAAACGCAGCGGCTATGCCGTAAACTATGACCGGTCCCGCAATGACGAACATTTTTGCACCGGTGCCCAGCACATAGCCCTCTGTCTTAAATTCCAGCGCCGGAGATACCACCGCGTTTGCAAATCCGGTTATCGGCACGAGCGTACCCGCGCCGCCGTGCTTTGCTATCCTGCCGTACCAACCGAATCCGGTGAACAGCGCGCTTAAAAATACCAGCGTTATCGAGGTGTACGCTGACGCCTGGTCAAAATCAAGACCGGCAAGCTGCTGATACATATTAAGGAAAAATTCCCCGATGCAGCAGATAAGTCCGCCTATCAAAAACGCCATCGGTATCGTTATATACATTTTCGACGAGCCGGCGTACTTTTTAGCCGTCTGCTCGTATTCTTTTTTTGAAATATCCATGATATGCTCCTTTTTTGGTTTTCTTACAATATTATCAGAAAAAACCGCGCCGTTATAAGAGGAAAAAAACGGCGCGCTGCAATTGACAGACAAGCAAAAATATGGTATACTGATTCATATAAAAAACAAATAAACAAAAGAAAGAAAGTGACCTTTAATGAAATATGTTGTTCTGCTTTGCGACGGTATGGCAGATCTGCCGCGCGAGGATATCGGCGGCACTCCGATGAGCAAAGCCGACAAGCCCAACATGGATAAGCTGGCAAAAATTTCCCGCGTAGGTCTGGTAAAGACTGTCGCCGACCAGCTCAAACCCGGCAGCGATGTTGCAAACCTCTCGGTGCTTGGGTACGATCCGGCAATATACTATTCCGGAAGAAGTCCGCTGGAGGCGGGAAGTATCGGTATAGACATGAAGCCTACCGACATTTCTTTCAGGACGAACCTGGTAACGCTGTCCGACGAGCCCGCATACGAGGACAAAACGATGGTGGATTACTGTGCGGACGACATCTCCACCGCGGAGGGCGCGGAGCTTATAAAATACATAGACGAAAAATTAGGAACAGATGAGTTCAGCTTTTACAGCGGCGTAAGCTACCGTCACTGCCTTATCTGGAACAACGGCACGCTGGACATCGGCAAGCTCACTCCCCCGCACGATATAACCGGAAAACCTATAAAGAACTATCTCGGCGCTAACGAAAACGGCAAGCCGCTTATCGAGATGATGAAAAAAAGCTACGACCTGCTCAAAGATCACCCGGTAAATAAAAAGCGTATCGAACGCGGACTTCGTCCGGCAAACAGTATATGGTTCTGGGGCGAGGGCGTACGCAAGGAGCTTACTCCGTTTTACGAAAAATACGGCAAACACGCCGCAATGATCTCGGCGGTAGACTTGCTCAAGGGTATCGGCAAATTCACCGGAATGGACGTTATCAACGTAGAGGGCGCTACCGGGTACATCGACACAAATTTTGACGGCAAGGCCAAAGCCGCGGTAGACGCTCTTAAAGGCGGCAAGGATTTTGTATATATCCACGTAGAAGCCCCGGACGAGTGCGGACACCGCTTTGAAATACAAAACAAGATAAAGTCCATTGAGCTTATAGATAAAAAAATACTCGGCAAGATCTTAGAGGAGTTTGAGGGCGAGGATATCAAAATACTGATATGTCCCGACCACCCCACCCCGCTGGAGCTCAGGACTCATACCAACGCTCCGGTGCCGTTCATGATCTACGACAGCACCAAAAAGCTAAGCGGCGTGGATTGCTTCTGTGAAGAAAGCGCCGCAAAAACAGGGGATTTCGTTCCTTTAGGTCATGAGCTTATGAATGAATTTCTTAAATAAATAAACAAAAAACCGCGCAGCCGCGCGGTTTTTTGTTTTAGAAAATATCTTCAATTCTTATATCCGTTTTGATATTGCGGGAGGTTTTGATAAGGTGATTAAGGCTTATCATAAGAGCCTTTTCCTCGTAGATCAGAGCGTCTATCTGATCCGGGTCGGACTCCATATTAAACAGCTGCCTCACCTTTTCCAGGCGGTTCTGCAAATATGTAAGCCGCGTCCTGTATTCCGCAAACTCCCGATATCCTGCATTCTCTTCTTTTTTCCGGAATATGGCTGTCATTCATCCCGCCCCTCTCAATTTATTTCAGTAATTATATATGAGAGAATCGGGACAAATATACATGTAATTTACTGAGAATCTTCCTCTTGCGCACAGAGCTTGATCATACTTTTGGCGAATATAACGGCGTTTTCCGTAAACTCGTTTATCGGCAGGAATTCATCCGCGCCGTGTATTTTATAATCCGTTCCGTCATGCTCCGGCCCGAACGCGACGCCGCCGTCTATCTCATGCACATAAGTTCCTCCGCCGATAGCTATGCACTCCGCCTTTTTACCGTAAAATTCCTCATAAACCGAAAGCAAAGCCTTTACAAGCTCGCTGTCGGAGTCGGTATAATGCGGCTCGACGCCGGTATAGGATATGATAGAGATACCGTAAGGCTCAAATGCGGCAGATAAACGTTCATGTATTTGCTGTTTTGATGAACAAATTGGGAACCTTATATCCATTTTGCAGCAGAGTTGTTCATCTTTTGTTTCTATTATGCTCAATACTTCGGTCAGCCCGCCGGATATTTCATCGCAAATGTCGAGCCTGAGCGACGCGCCGTTCGTTTCGCCGAAAGGAAACAGCTTGCATAACGCGTTTATCGCCTCGTTCTGCCCGGAAAGGTCTATCTTACTAAGCGCGTTCAGCAATCCGGTGACGGCGTTTATCCCTCCCTCCGGAGTGGACGCGTGAGCGGATATGCCGTTGAAATTTATTACAAGCTCATCGCCCTGCTGTTCGGTGACGATGTTTTTGTGTTCGGATACAGCGGCTTTTATTTTCTCGGAAAACTCGGCGTTTACTACCGCGCGCGCCGACGAGGGGACGGCGTTTATTACCTGTCCGCCGGATATGCTCTTTATCGCTCCCGATGGAAAAGGCAGCGAAAATTCCACCCGCACCATTCCTTTTTCGCAGTTTATAAGCGGATACTGCGCGTCGGGAGTGAAGGTCATGGGCGGCATTTTTTCTTTGGTAAGGTAATATTCGATGTCGGACGAGCCGTTTTCCTCATCGGTTCCGAATATCAGTCTTACGCCGCTTTTCAGCTTTATCCCAAGCGATTTTACGGCGTATAACGCGTACAGCGCCGCCACCGCCGGACCTTTGTCGTCGGTAACTCCTCTGCCGTAAAATTTACCGTCCTTCTCGCTAAGCTCAAACGCCGGCATTGTCCAGCCCTCGCCCTCGGGAACTACGTCAAGGTGCGCTAAAATGCCCAGCTTTATCCCGTCCGCTTCATCGGGAAGATAATCAACGCAGCCGCAATAGCCGTCTACGTTCTTTACCGAAAAGCCCAACTCCTCAGCCTTAGACAGCATGACGTCCAACGCGCGCTTTGCTTCCTTTCCGAAAGGCATTCCGGAGCCCTGCTCGGCTCTGACGCTTTTGCACTTTACAAGCTCCGACAGCAGCGCGGTCATTTCGCCGCGGCAGCCGTCAATAAATTTTTCAAGTTCCATATTATCACCTCGTATCTTACAGTATACCCCTATTTTGCCGCTTGGTCAATACCCGAAAATATAAAAAGATAAATAAACGTAAAAAAATTTATATAATCAGTATAGAAAAGTTGACTTTCGAACCATTGTGTGGTATAATTTAACTAACAATATTCACTACTTTCGGGATATTAAAAAATGCTTTTACGGCATAAGCAAAAGGAGAACATGCCTATGAAAAAGACCGAGCTGCTTACAGAATTTGACAAAAAGTGCGCTGCGCTGCGTCAATTTGTTTTTGCCGATCCGTATATTGCGGAAAGCACCGGCGAATACAAGCTCACCACGTTGTTTAAGAACAGCGTCGTGTTTATCTCCGTCACCGACGGAAAGGAACGCGCGGCGGTATTCAACTGTGCCGCGCCGACCATAGAACAGGCATGGGACGGCGCTTATGCACTTGCAAAGAAATATGTTTCGGATAAAAAGCTGCAAACTCTATGGCTTAAGGCCGACATAATGAACGATTGCCGGATAAGCGATTATGCGGCGGTACGGCAGGATATAAAGCGTTCAAGAGAGTATTTCTACAAAAGAGGGATAAGCTTTGACGCCGAATTTTACACCGCTTTGCTTGAAGCGCAGCTTAACTGCGGCGGTCTGATAGATTACAAAGCAAAGGCGCTGGACTTAGACAAGCTTAGAGAATATTTTGCCGCTGCCGGAAACGATATGTTCGTTTCAATTCCGGAACAGGTGATAACCTTTACCACTATAGGATATATCTGCGACGAGGATATGAAGACTTATAAGCTGTATCCCGACGAGGAAAATTACGGCAGACGCATCACCGGAGAGATAAACGCCGCGCAGCTTGGCGACGTTATCGCAAGATCCTCCGAATATCTTTCAAAATGCCTGGACGAAAACGGCAGATTCGACTACGGAGTAAATCCCGTGACCGGAGAGCATTTTACGTCCTACAACATACTGCGCCACACCGGCACGATATGGAGCATAATCATGCAGTACCGCGCCACCGGCAACGAAGCGCTGATACCCAAGATAGAAAGCGCAATAGATTTCATGCTGCAAAGCGTCGAGCAGCCGGATGACGACCACGCTTATCTGGTGGAAAGAAAATCCGATGAAATAAAGCTGGGCGGCAACGCTGTGATGATAATTACGCTGTCGGCATACATGGAGGTATTCGGTACCGATAAGTATAACGAGCTTATCCGCCGCACGGCAAATTCCATACTGGATATGCAGGAGGAAAACGGCAGTTATTTCCATGTGCTTTCTTTCCCCGATTATGAAAGAAAAGACCGCGACAGGATAGTTTACTATGACGGAGAGGCCACATTCGCTTTAGCGAAGGCTTACGGCGTGCTTAAGGACGAAAAATATCTCAGCGCCGCAAAAAAGGCGTTGGATTACTTTATAGCTAACGGCTACACGCGTTTTTGCGACCATTGGATAGCTTACGCCGTAAACGAGGTGACGCTGTACGACCCGCAGGAAAAATACCTGACCTTCGGACTTAAAAACGCTAACGAGAACCTCAACCGGATATTCAATCAGGACACCACGTTCCATACGTTTTTAGAGCTGCTTATGGCGACTTTCGAGCTTTACAGCAGGATAATCAGAGATAATCTGCCGACGTCATATCTCAACAGATTCAACGCCGATTATTTCATGAGGACGATATTCCGCAGGATACATTATATGCTGAACGGCTATCTTTACCCCGAGATCGCGATGTATATGCACGATCCGCTTGAGGTAGTTTACACATTTTGCGTAAGGCATGACAGCTATCGTATAAGAATAGACGACGTACAGCATTATATCGGAGGTTATTTCAGCGCGTACAGTCATTTCGACGAGCTGAAAGAACACTTTGACAAGCTGGTAAAGCAGGCGGCGATACGCGAAGAGGACAAGCAGGCGGACGACCGCGCCGAGTTTGTCAAATGGATAATCGAAAACACTTAAAGCTATGAAAGGAGAATGCCTCCTTTGCACGGGGCTAGAGCACAAATATGAATTTTAAGGAACTGAGTGAAAACAGTCAGGCGTTCAAAGTAACGGTAAAGACTGCGCCCGGCATAACCGAGCTGGTATGGGACGCGGTAGAGCATGCGGACGGTTACAGGATATTCAGCAGCGCTCACGGAAAAAACAGCTTCCGGGGTCTTGCTACGGTAAACGATACCACCGCCAGATTTTCCGGCTGTAAAAACGGTCTGCCGATAGATTACAAGGTAAAGGCGTTCAGGATAGCGGACGGACCGGACAACTTTTTCGCCGAATCCGAACAGGTAACGGCCTGCCCGATGATAACGCCCTCCGAAATAAGCGTAAAGACCGATTCCTCCGGCAGAGTATGCGTCTACTGGGACGGCAGCGAGGGCTGCGACGGATACAAGATATACGTTTCCAAAAACGGCGGAGAGTATGAGTTTTCCGGCTACTGCGCTTCCGCGCCGTACGTTTTGGCGCCGGGAATGCCGGTTACCGACATCGGCATAAAGCTGCGTGCGTTCAGGGTGATAGACGGCATGGAAAAGCTGAGCAACTTTTCCGAAGAGGCGAAGATCCCCGCGGCGGAAAAACCGGTCGTCAATACTATGCAGCTGGAAAGACCCGCTGTACGTCAGATGCCGGACGAGCTTACCCGCTTTAGTGAAAAAGGCGATAAGCTGGAAAGCAGCATTAAAAAATGCACTATAGTTATCGGCGGCGATATCTCTACTTCTAAAAACATACAGCGTGAGGCTTACGGCTGCGATAAGAGCTTTGACTTTGCGTTTGCTTATATAAAATCGCTGTTTACTTCGGCGGATTTCTCGATAGCAAGCCTTGATACGAAGCTTGACGACGATTCGCTTTATACCTACGAGGACGAAACCGTCAACAACTGCCCGTCGTTTTTAGCGGAGGCGTTCAAAAGAAACGGGCTTGACGCCGTCACGCTTAACCGCTGTGCAAAAGACGCGGCAAAGGTGCTTAATAACTTCCCTGTTGCGGTGATAGGACAGGACACCGTAGGTTCGCGCAAAAAGAAAAAATATCTGGTGGCCGATATATGCGATATAAAGGTGGCGTTTGTCGTGCTTTCGGCAAACGGCAGGAACAACGAAGCGGAGATAAAAGCGGCTAAGGACGCAGGCGCGGAATACGTCATAGTTTTCTGCGACTGGAACGATAAGCATTCACCTGTGGTAAAACCCGCGTGGCGCACCGCCGCACAGCGTATAGCAAACGCGGGAGCGGATCTTATCATCGGTACCGGCACGAACTCGCTTTGCGAATACGACATTCTCACCGCAAGCGACGGCAGAGAGGTACAGACCGCATATTCGCTGGGCTGTATCGTCAGCAATTCTCCCGCGACGAAGTTTGAGCTTATAGGCGCTATACTCTGCGTTACATTGCAAAAGGACGCGTCGGGAGTAAATCTCACAAGGAGCGGATATTTCCCGTATGCCATGCGTTCACGCGGCGCAGGCAAGGTCGCCGTTCCGCTGTTTGAAAACAATCTCAACCGATTCACCGGCGCGGAATTTGACGATCTCTCGGCGGCTATCGCGGAAAAGCTCGGCAAAAAGATACTGCCTACCAGACGCACCGAAAAGCCCAGAAAGATCAGCTTTATGCTCAACGGCTCGTCGCTTATCTCCGGGCTGTTTGCAAGCCGGGACAACGTAAAGACCGACCGTTCGCACCTGTTTATCTCACAGTTTGCAATGTGCGGCAAAAAGCGCGAGGTAGACAAGGCTCTGTACGCCGATTCTCCGATACCGCTGTATCATAATCTTACAAAAGGATTTGAGGAATATCTCGCCGAGAACAAGAGCGAGTACCTTATACTTGACCTTTATTATGCGGCGTCCGGCACGCTTTACGAGATGGACGGCGTTACCTATTCGGGCGGCAGGACGTTTGTAAAATCGGAGTTTTACAAGAAATACAAATCAAAGCTCAAGCAGATAGATTTCACCCGTGAATCCACCTGGAAAAGGTATCTCGACAAATATATAGACGCTGTTACCGCAACGTTCCCCTCCGGCAAAATAATACTTGTAAAGGTCAGCGACCCGTGCCTTTACAAAACAAACGTCGGATTGACCGCGGAGCAGGACGCTTCTGTGAATTTCAGACTGCTCAGCGCTATGCAGGATTACTTCATCCATAAAGCGCGTCCGTATATAATAGATGTACCCCGCTTTTTCTGCGGCAAAGCAAACAAAGCCGGAGCATGCTATGCGATAAACCGCGCGGAAGAATATTCCGACTACATTTCCCAAATAGCGCTTGCGGCGGCACGCGGCGACGCCGATCCCAGAACCGGCGGAGGCTTTGCGAAGCTGTGGCTTTCACATATTGCGAAAGAGTTTGACGAGATAAGAAAGCTCGGCAACAAGTCGTTCTTCTTTGATAAGAACAACTGCGCCGACAGTATCATCAGCCGTACCTCCGGACAGTTTATCAGCATGAATTTCAACGATATGGTAAGGCTGAAAAGCAGCGGGTTTGCCTCCTATAACGAGCTGTTGACAAGGTTTGACTTCGGCGGAAACTTCCTGCTGGAGTCGGTATGCCGTGCGCTTTACAGTCTGCGGCGCGGAAAGCTGGAGGATCCCGGCTTGGCGCTTCTGATAGAGCTTAATTTAGCGGCTGCCGACGATTTGATCGCGGCTTTGTCTGCGTTTTACAACGAACAGGGCATAATACCCGATTGCAGGCTTAATTATAACTATCTGGATTTCTATCTCAAATGCGCGCAGATGTACATTACCGGAAACAACAAAACTTCCGTCTGCCGTTTGGTTACGGAGTTCTATAAAAAGAACCGTCCGGTGGTGGTAGACGTGTGGGGCTCTTCCCCGCTCAGCCGCGCGACAGAAAACGCGGACAGCGCTATTCTCGGCGCAAAGCTGTCGGATTGCTCGGCATTGACTATCTTCTGTGAAAAGCCGAAAGCCGACCTCAGCTATATCGACCGAGGCAGCGCCTATTACCGCGAGCTGTGCGGCAGCTTTACCGACAGACTGAGTAAAAACGGCGACTGGATATTACTGGATTTTTCAAACATCGTGCTGCCGGTATATCAGTCCGGCACGGCGTATTATTCGCTTATCGATGGTTTTGACAAGACTAATTTCTTCAAGGCGTTCTGCAAGGACGATATACGCACGTTACCCTATCAGGCGGGAGATATAAGCGATGATTTTGTAAAGACCGCGCTGGATAAAACGGTATCGTTCCTTAAAGAAAAATACGGCAAAAATATCATACTTTGCCGGTTTGAGAACAAGCTCAATTATATCGACCTTGACGGCACGATAAAGCCGTTCGACGATGATGAAGCAAAGCTGAAAAATCGCTTTATCAAGGCGTTCGAGGACGAATTCATCAAGCAGACCGACTGCTATGTGATAGACCTTGCTAATAAATTCATCGCCGACCGTTCCTCCTGCCGGAGCAAGCCGTCAAGCGGCGCGTTTGAGGGGCTGTACTATTCGTCCGCGTCGGCTGCGGTGGAAAAAATAATCAGCGGCAAGGCGGAGAAAAAGAAGTTCACCAATATAGACCTTGTAAGCTATATCCGGCGCACCGAGAAAATAATCTCCGACAATCCGGATATGCCGAAAGCATTGCTTAGGCAGATCTGCGGAGGAATGACCGAGCTTATGACGGATAAATAAAAATCTCAATATAAACAAATCGGCGTGTCCAAACGGATACGCCGATTTATGTATTATCTAATTTTTTCGCATTTTCTTCAAAAGCAAAGCCAGATAATGCCCCGCGCAGACAAACGCTCCCATGACAGCAATATAGTCCAAAAGATACAGTATCAGCGGCTCGTCAAGGTCAAAGAAAACAAAGTGTATTTGCAGCAGCATATACCCCGCGAAATTTCGCTTGATAAAGGCGTAAATTCCGTAAACAGCGATAAGCAAGCCGATTATGCGTATAGTCCACTTACGAACTGCGGAGCTTTTCTTGAAAAACCGCCCCGCCATATTCGTTATATTGCTCCAATGCAGGCCTAAATGCAGCGACAAAAGCGCGAAACCCCAGTATGCGCACAGCATATGCAAGGTTTGCGCCTGCGCTTGAAAAGGTCTGCTGCCGATAAACGCGAAAACCGTTCGGGAGAGCAGCACGCCGCTTATCATTGAGCCGATCATCGCGAGCATCACAAGCGCCGCTGCCGCCGTCTGAGCTATGCGATAGGGAGTGTACTTGCCCTTAAAGAGCGACTTGCTCCACCTTACATTTAAGATATGGTGAAGAATGAACAGCACGAATATCCCCACGCCGAGCCACTCGTGCGCGCTTTCGCCCACTAAGCTGTACGCCATAAGCAGCAGCAGAACGGCGGTCATAATTACGTCGACGGAAATTTTAAGTATCGGTTTTGGTTTCATAAACTAGCTCTCAAAAAACATCGGCAGCGCGTTGTAAAGATACTCCTGTACGGCGTCAAAATCGTGATAGCCGCCGTCTTTTTGGTAGAACATATAATGCTCGGGTGTGAAAACGTCGGGGCGGCTGAGCATTTCATCAGCCTGCATAAGAGTTTGGCTTTTTACAGCGTCTTTAGTTCCGACCGCGTGATAAATAAAATACCCGCGCCGGTCAAGATCGTTATCCTTTACAAGCTGCTCGATAAAATCGACGTTCTTTTCCGTCTGAAAATCGCCGTAAGTGCCGTAATACCAGCAAGACCCGCTCATCGGCAGGAAGTATCTTATATAATCGTAATCATAGCAAAATTCAAGCCACGTCGTGACCGAGCCAAGCGAAAATCCGCCGAAAACACGGTGATCTCGGGAGGCTTTCAGATCCTCCGCGCTCGCAGAAGCAGCATAGGTGTGATATTTTCCCTCAACAGTCGGCATGAGGTTATCCTCAAAGTCGTGGTGAAACTCACGAAATTCAGCGATAGAGCTGCTAAAGTCCGTGCTGCTGTTTTCATTGTAAAAGGTCGCCGATACGATTATAACGGGCGGGATATCGCCGTTAGCGATAAGGTTATCGAACATATTTTTCGTGGGCGTGTACTCAAAGTATTCTCCCGCGTGACCGCCCCAGCCGTGCATTAAATAAACGATGTTATAGCGGGTTTCGCTGTCGTTCTCGTCATAGCCGTAGGGCAGATATACGTATGCCGTTTTGGTTATCGGCGAGCTGTCGCGCAGATAGTCGAGAGAGTCATACTCAAGCTCCACCACCTCGCCCTGCTTATCGGCGGGCTGCTTGTATTCTTCGGGAACGGCGGCGGTATATCCCGTTTGAG
>CANRII010000049.1 GCA_947630685.1 uncultured Ruminiclostridium sp.
CGGATTTAGCTCATCCGGTAGAGCGCCACCTTGCCAAGGTGGAGGTAGCGAGTTCGAGCCTCGTAATCCGCTCCATTAGCGTCGTGGAATTATTCACGGCGTTTTTCATTGCAAAAAAGCAAAAAAATCGACGATCTCATCAGAGCGGATCGTCGATTTTTTATTATCAGTCGCCTGTTGATTCTCTTAATACCAAGCTGTGCGGCAGAGTGTAGAGCGTGTGATCGGGTTTAGGAGATTTCATATTCTCTATCAGCTTTTCTATTACCAGCTTGCCCTGCGCAAAGCACGGCTGCTCTACGGTGGATAAATGCGGCACGAACATGTGAGAATACTGTATGTTGTCAAATCCCATGAATATAAGGTCTTTTCCTATACGGTAGCCTTTTGACAACGCGTAGTTCATCGCTCCTATAGCTATCATATCCGATATTGCAAATATCGCGGTGGGAGGCGAGGTAAGCCCCATGAAATATTCGCACCCGCGCATACCGTATTCCGTTTCGTATCCGCCGTAATAAACATACTGCTCATTAAACGGTATATCGTTGTCTTTCAGCGCCAGCTTATACCCTATCTCGCGGTCGATGCTGGACTGGCTGCGCTGCATGGTGGTTATCAGCCCTATCCTGCGATGACCTTTTCTTATAAGGTAATTCACCGCGTCGCGCCCCGCCTTTACATTGTCTATTGTGACCGTCAGCACGTTGCAGTTATCAAGACGTTCCAGACACATCGCTATATTGTGCTTTTCGCCAAGCTCGTTTATCGTGGCGGCGTCCAGCTTAGGGCCGAGCAGCACCGCGCCGTCTACCGCGCGTGAAAACAACATTCCCAAAAGGTGCATCTCATGGCCGGGATCGTCGTGCGTAGTCGCGATAAGTACGTCGTACCCCTGAGCGAACGCCGCCGACTCCATACCTCTTATAACGTCGGAATAAAAGCTCTGCTCTGTGGACGCTATTATCGCAAGTATCCGCCTGGTTTCGCTCTTTCTGAGATCCCTGCCGAGAAAATTCGGGTTGTAATTAAGCTGCTCCACCGCAGCGTTTACCGCTTTTATAGCCTCGTCGGAAACATTGGTCTTTTTATTAAGAACGCGCGAAACCGTCGCCACCGAAACATTAGCCGCCTTAGCAACATCTTTTATAGTAACGCTCATAAATCAAACGCCCCCTTTTTGCTTTGGCAATTCTATACTAATATTATACAACTGATAGAAAAATTCTTCAATATATTAAATAAACAAAATTAATAAAAGCCTTTTATGTAATCCCCACAAAATCCCAAGGCGAAAAACGGCATGGCGAGCGCTTTTTTATCCGGTAAATAGTGTGTTTTTTACTTTTCGTGCAAAACTGTAAATAATGGTATTTGTTTTTTGTGCAAAAAGTAACTTTACAATTTTAGTAAATTAAGCTAAAATATTAAATAGATAAGTATACCCTCAGCAAGGAATGACATTAACGCTGTCGTTTTACAAAGGGCGGCAAGGCAAACAAAGTGGAGGCAGTTTTATGAAGAAGAAATCGGTCACGATGAGCGACATTGCAAAAACGCTGGACGTAAGCACGGTAACCGTTTCAAAGGCGCTTGGCGACAGAGACGGCGTCAGCGACGAGCTGCGCAGTATCATCAAGCAGAAAGCCAACGAAATGGGCTACCGCTTCAGCTGTTCGGCGAAAGCGGCGAAAGAGGGATTTTCTTTCAACATAAGCATTGTTGTGGCAAAACGCTTCATAAACGACGCCAGCGCTTTCTACTGGGTAATGTACCGGTATATAATAGAACTGCTGCAAAAGCAGAATTATTACGGTATCCTTGACGTTATTTCCGACGCAGACGCAGACGCATTGCTTATGCCGAGCTCCGCGCAGGACAAAAAGACCGACGGCATAATAGTGCTGGGGCAATTCAGCGACCGATATGTAAACGAGCTTGAAAAGCTGGATCTTCCTATCGTATATCTTGATTTTTACAGCAGCGAGAACCGCACCGACACGATACTTTCCGACAGCTTTTTCGGCTCGTATATGATAACGAATTATCTTATAAATAACGGTCACAGAAATATCGGGTTTGTCGGCACGATCTCCTCCACCTCCAGCATACAGGACAGATATCTCGGATATTATAAAGCGCTGCTTGAAAAAAAACTGCCGGTCGATCCGAAATGGCTGATAAACGACCGCAGCGCGGACGGCGCTATCTACAGGAAATTCGACCTGCCGGCGGAAATGCCCACCGCGTTCGTCTGCAACTGCGACGAAACGGCTTACGCTCTTATAAATCAGCTTAAAAACGACGGCTATCTTATACCGGACGATATTTCTGTGGTAGGCTATGATAATCACATCTACTCCACCATTTCCACTCCGAGGATAACTACTGTAGACGTCGACAGCCGCCAGATGAGCAGCGAGGCGGTGGAAACGCTGATAAGAAAGATACGCGACCGGAATTACAGCCGCGGACGGACGTTAGTCAACGGCAAGCTCATAATCCGTGACAGCGTGAAAAAAATAAAATAGGACGTTATAATGAAGATAATAGATACACATGCGCATTACGACGACGAGCGGTTCGATATAGACCGCGATCTGCTGATAAATACTATGCTGGATACCGACGTAGAAAATATTATAAACATCGGGTGCAGCATCAGTCGCAGTAAAGAGTCCGTCGCGCTCGCCCAAAAATACGATAAGATATTCGCCGCTGTAGGCGTACACCCGGAGGAAATATACGACCTGCCGGATAATTATCTTGATATCCTGCGTGAGCTTTCACAGAATAAAAAGGTAGTGGCGATAGGCGAGATAGGGCTTGATTATCACTATGAAAGCTATGACCGTCAGCGTCAGATAAAGGTTTTTAGAGAGCAGCTCGCTTTAGCGGACGAGCTTTCATTGCCGGCTGTCATACATTCCCGCGACGCTACGGAGGATACTCTTAACGTGCTGCGCGAGCTAAGACCGAAAAAGGCGGTAATGCACTGCTTTTCCGGCAGCGCTCAGACCGCTCGCGAGGTATTGGACATGGGGCTTTATATCAGCTTTACCGGCGTATTGACCTTCAAGAACGCAAAAAAAGCGGTCGAAGCCTGCGGGATAATACCTATGGACAGGCTTATGCTGGAGACCGACTGTCCGTACATGGCTCCCGCGCCGCACCGTGGAGAACGCTGCATAAGCTCGATGGCAAAATACACCGCGGCTAAGTTAGCGGAGATAAAAGGTATCTCGACAGACGAGGCAATATCGGTCTGCAACGTGAATGCTAAGCGGTTTTTCGGCATTTAGCATGCTTGACACAGCCGCGCATTTATGCTATATTATTTGAAAACACTTATTAAAAAGGAGAGCGTATGGAATCCGACGGGCGAAAACGCAAACGAGTAAGACGGGTGCTGTTAGCACCTTTACGCATTATAAATAAAGGACTTGACAAGCTGCTGTCAAAAACGCTTGGAGAGGAATATTACGGAGACGACGTCACACAGGACGACATCATCTCGATGGTAGACGCGGGAAACGAATACGGCAGCCTCAATCTTGAGGACGATTCCGCGAAAATGATAAATAATATATTCGAATTCAGCGACTTAGACGCGTCGGACGTAATGACTCACCGCAAGAATATCGTCGGTGTGGAAATAGGCGCATCGCTGGACGACGTGGTATATATCGCGCTGGACGAGGGATTTTCCCGCATACCGGTATATAAAGATACCACCGACGACATAATCGGTATAATCATTGTAAAGGATCTTCTCTGCCTTATCGGCAACAAAGACGCCGATAAGCTTTCGATAAAAGATTTTCTGCGCGAGGCGGTCTATGTGCCGCAGTCGTGCAGCTGCTCCGACGTGTTCAGACAGCTCAATACGCTGAAAAGCGGCATGGCGGTCGTCGTGGATGAATACGGCGGCACAGCCGGGATAATCACGCTCGAGGACATAATAGAATCGATAATGGGCGATATCGAGGACGAATACGACGAGGAACACGACCTTATCAGAAAACGTGCCGAGGGCGTTTACGAGGCGGATGGCGAGGCCGACCCGGAAGAGGTGCTGGAGCTGTTCGGCTATGAGCTTAGCGACGATCACGAATACGACACCATCGCGGGATTTGTCACCGACCTTTTGGGATATATCCCGGAAGAAGACGAAAAACCGCCGAAGGTATTTTACAAGGATATCGTATTTACCGTCACAGAGGTAAAGGACAATTGTATCTCAAAGCTTATCGTAAGGACGGCGAAAGAGGGCGAAAAGCCCGCTCAGCCGAAAGAATAATTTAATGGGATAAAACTCATTTTTTCTTAAAATTTAAGTAAAAGATATTTTCAGGGAGGCGGAAATTTGTACCTATGAGCAGATTTATCGGAAAATGCGCGGCAATTATTACCTCCGCGACGCTTATCCTCTGCTCCGCTGCGACGATTGCTCAAGCGGAACAAGCTCAGACCGCTCCCTCCTTCACCGAGGAGGAACAAAGCTATATAGCAAACGCCGATAAGCTTAAGGTGGGCTTTATACAAGACCGTATACCTATCTGCTTTGCCGACCAAAACGGAGAGGTGGCGGGAGTATCCCGTTACATATTTGAAAGGGTCAGCGAGATATCGGGGCTTGAATTTGAATATGTGGGACTTCCAAGCGGTCCGGTAACTTATGACTATCTTCTAAGCGAGGGGTTCGACCTTGTCACCAGCGTTGAATATAACGAGGAAAACAAGCACGCCAACGGAATACTTATAAGCGAGCCGTATTTTTCCGGCAGAAAAGTCATCGTCGCAAAGGACGATCTGGAATTTCGCTACGGCGATAACCTTTCCGCAGCGGTATCTACGGGTTCTCAAACGCTGAAAAAAGTGCTGGCGAGAATGTTCCCGAACTTTGAGCTTAAGGATTACGATTCTATAGAGGAATGCTTTGACGCGGTAAGCTCCGGCGACGCCGATCTTATGATACAAAATCAGTACGTCGTTGAATACTGGCTGTCAAAGCCTAAATATGAGCAGCTAAAGGTCATCCCGATGATAGGGCTGGACGACAAGCTGTGCTTTTCGGCGGTAGTAGCGCTCGGTGACAAAACAGACGCTGTTTCTAAAGAAGGTCAGACGCTTATAGATATACTGGACAAGAGTATCGCCTGCCTTACCGAAGACGAGGTAGGAAGCTATACTATCCAGGGGGTAATGGAAAATCAGTATAAGTACACATTCTCCGATTTTGTGAGCCGATACCGCTATTCCTTTATCGTGATGGGGATAGCGATAGTAATAATCCTGGCGCTTATCATTTTATTTACGCGCCAGCGTATCCGTTTTGCCGAAAGCAAAGCCGAATCAAAAGCCAAAGGCAGATTTTTATCTACGATGAGCCATGAAATACGCACGCCGCTAAACGGGCTTATCGGGCTCAATTATTTAATGTCGCAAAAGCTGGACGACAGGAAAAAGATAGAAGAATATCTGCGGCAGTCCTCCGCTACGGCAAAGTATCTGCTGTCGCTGTTAAACGATATCCTCGATTCCTCAAAGCTCGAGGAGCAGGAAATGGAGCTTGTCCTCCGCCCTGTCGACTTAGAGCTTCTTATAGATACCGTAAACTCGATAGAGAAAAATTTAATGGCGGACAAGCGGCTCACCTATACCGTACATTCCGGACTTACCTATCCTTATGTTTCGGCGGACGAGGTGCGCGTACAACAGGTGCTACTGAATTTATTGGATAACGCCCGCAAATTTACCCAGACCGGCGGAAAGATAGACCTTATAATAAATCAGGAAAAGACGAGCAACGACAAGGTGCTTACCTCGCTTGTCGTTTCGGATACCGGAAAAGGCATGAGCGAGGACTTCCAGAAAAAGGTGTTCAACGTATTTTCAAGAGAGTTAGACACCGTATCAAAGGGCAATCAGGGCACGGGGCTCGGACTGTTCATAAGCCGCAGATTAGCAAAGCTGATGGGCGGCGATCTCACCTGCGTAAGCAAAAAAGGAGAGGGCAGCTCGTTTACCTTTACATTTGTTTCGGATATTTCAAAGCCGCCAGAAAAAAACGACGTATATTCAACCGATATAAATTCCGAGCGTCCGCGAATACTGATAGCCGAAGATAACGAGCTTAACGGAGAAATAATACTTGAACTGCTGACCGGCAGCGGATTTGAAGCCGACCTTGCCGAAAACGGAAAGCTCGCGCTCGATATGTTTGAAAGCTCCGAGCCCGGCACCTACGGCGTTATACTTATGGACCTGCTTATGCCGGAAATGGACGGGTTTGAAGCGGCCAAGGCTATACGCTCGCTTGACAGGCCGGACGCGAAAACGGTTCGTATTTTCGCCTGCACGGCAAATTCCTTCTCGGAGGAAAGAGACAAAGCGATCGCAAGCGGCATGGACGATTTTATCAGCAAGCCTATCGATATAGACGTTCTTATGAAAAAATTAAAATAAACAGCAAAAGACCGTATCCCTCAAAGATACGGTCTTTTTGTGTGATTTTAACAATTTAACGATCAATCCATTTCGGCGATGACTTCCACTTCCGCAAGCACATTCTTCGGAAGTGTTTTTACCGCAACGCAGGAACGCGCGGGCTTTCCGGTGATGTACTGAGCGTATATCTCGTTGAACGCCGCAAAATCTCCCATATCGGCGAGAAAACAGGTCGTCTTGATAATATTGTCGTACGACGCACCGACGCTTTTAAGTATCTCGCCGAGATTTTTCATTATCTGATGAGTCTGACCTTCGATATCCTTTGCGATCACCTCTCCTGCCGCCGGATCGATGGCTATCTGACCGGAGGTGTATATAAGTCCTCCCGAAATTACCGCCTGCGAATACGGGCCTATCGCCTGCGGAGCTTTGTCTGTGTAAACCTTTTTCATGGTATTCTTCCTTTCATGTATGTATTTTTATTGCTCGATGCAGTAGCCTGCATCGGTAAGCGCGTCTTTTATCTGTTTGATATGTTCAAAATTACGCGTTTCAAGCACTATCCTCAAATAGCAGCCGTTCACGTCCGAGCCCTCGCTGGAACGTTCGTGATGTATAGAGGTTACGTTTCCGCCGAGGTCGGCGATTATCTGGGAAACGCCCTTTAACTGACCGGGCTTGTCGATAAGCGCGATATTCACCTGATAGGAGCGTCCGCTTTTCAGCAAGCCGCGCCTTATCACTCTGGACAAAATGGTAACGTCTATGTTTCCTCCCGAAATAAGGCAGATGACCTTTTTACCCTTTATCGGCAGCTTGTCGAACATGACCGCCGCCACCGGCACCGCTCCCGCGCCCTCGGCTATCAGCTTATGCTGCTCGATAAGCGTAAGTATCGCGGTGGATATCTCATCGTCGGTAACGGTTACGATATCATCGACGTATTTACGGCAATAATCGAATGTATGCTCGCCGGGTTCTTTTACGGCAATGCCGTCCGCTATGGTGGAAACGCCGTCAAGAGTTTCTATCTTTCCGTCCTTTACCGATTCGACCATCGACGGCGCGCCGGACGCCTGTACGCCGTACACCTTGATATCCGGCTTAAGCGTTTTAAGCGTGTAGGCAACGCCGGAGATAAGTCCGCCGCCGCCTATCGGAACGACCACCGCGTCCACGTCGGGAAGCTGATCCAAAAGCTCCAGACCTATCGTCCCCTGCCCGGCTATAACGTCCTCGTCGTCAAACGGGTGGATAAAGGTGTAGCCCTTTTCATCTCTGAGCTGGAGCGCCTTTTTATAAGCGTCGTCGTATACTCCCTCTACCAGACATATCTCAGCGCCGTAGCTCTTGGTAGCCTCTACCTTAGAGATAGGAGCGCCGTCCGGCAGACATATTATAGAACGTATACCGCTTTTCTGAGCGGCGAGCGCTACGCCCTGCGCGTGGTTTCCCGCGCTGCAAGCGATAACTCCCTTTGCTTTTTCTTCATCGGTAAGAGTAGACATTTTATAATACGCCCCTCTCACCTTGAAAGAGCCGGTTATCTGTAGGTTTTCGGTTTTAAGATAGACCTCGGCGTTATCGCTGATCTTAGGCGCATATATAAGGTCTGTGCGCCTTATTACCTCTTTTAGCTTAAATGCGGCATGATATACCTTGTCAAGTGAAAGCATTTTCTGTATTCCCTTTCTGTAAATAAAATAAAAAATCTCCGCCTTTCCGATAATCGGAAAGAGGCGAAGACATAAGCTCCGTGTTACCACTCTTATTGTCCGTAAAGGACCGCTCGGTGCATATCCATCAATATGCCTCTCTGTAACGGGAGGACCCGTACAGACATACTCACGCATCAAGCGCTTTCCGCCCATCCGCTCAAAGGTGATAGCTTTATCGGTGCAGCTCTGCCGTTTCACACCAGACAACGGCTCTCTGAAAGATCTGTTACCGCAGCGTCCTTATCATCGCGTTTATTTATCATAAGCTATTTTATCACCGTTTTGAGAAATTGTCAATAGTTTTTATAAATTTTCCGAAGCAGAATATCCGGTATTTGACGCCGACGCATGCGACGCGCCCTTTCGGCAGGCGGATATTCCCGTGGATAGCACCGCCGCTATAAGCATGAACAGCATTATTTTTTTATACTTTTGCATATATCTGCCTCCTTTTCCTGTCATTATTTTTGCACCGGAGAAAGGAATTATTCCAAACCGAAAAAAACATATAGACAAAAATCCGCGGGTGTGTTATACTGATATCAATATAATTACTGCTTTAAGCAGGCAAGCAACAGGAGAAAAGACATGAGAAATATCGACGAACTTATAAGCGAGCTTACGCTTGAAGAGAAAGCGGGACTTTGCTCCGGCGCGGATTTCTGGCATACCAAGGCGGTGGAAAGGCTGGGAATACCCGACGTTATGGTAAGCGACGGCCCTCACGGACTGCGCACGCAGGATCTAAGCAGTCAAAATCCCAACGAAAGCATACAAGCGGTGTGCTTTCCGGCGGCATGCGCTACCGCCTGCTCTTTTGACAGAGAGCTGTTAGAGGAAATGGGAGAGGCGCTCGGAGAAGAATGCAGACGCGCTGGGGTGTCCGTACTGCTCGGCCCCGCGGTGAACATCAAGCGTTCGCCGCTGTGCGGAAGAAATTTCGAGTATGTTTCGGAGGATCCGTATCTTGCGGGAGAACTGTCCGCCGCTTACATAAACGGCGTGCAAAGCAAGAATATAGGCACTTCTATAAAGCATTTCGCAACGAACAGCCAGGAGCATCGCAGAATGACCTGCTCGTCCGATATGAGCGAGCGCACGCTGCGGGAAATATATCTGCCCGCGTTTGAGACCGCCGTCAAAAAAGCGCAGCCGTGGACGGTAATGTGCTGCTACAACCGTATAAACGGCGTTTACGGCTCGGAAAACAAACACACCTTGACCGAGATACTCCGCGACGAGTGGGGCTTTGAGGGTTATGTTATGTCCGACTGGGGCGCGGTGAACGACCGTGTCGAGGGACTTGCCGCCGGGCTTGATCTGGAAATGCCCTCCAGCAAGGGAGTAAACGACGCCAAAATAGTAGAGGCGGTAAAGAGCGGAAAACTAAGCGGATCGGTTTTAGACAAAGCGGTAAAGCGCATACTCGAAAAAGTGTTCAAATACGCCGACGAGCTGCCGGAAAAAATGCCGCTGGATATACAGGGCGATCATGAAAAAGCGCGGCGGTTCGCAAGAGAAAGCATCGTACTTCTCAAAAACGACAGCGGCTCTCTTCCCCTGCCGGAAAGAAGCATCGAGATCGCGTTCATCGGCGAGTTTGCCGAAAACCCGAGGATACAGGGCGGCGGCAGCTCGCATATAAATACTAAAACCACGGTATCGGCTCTTGAGGCGGCGGAAAAAATAAGCGACGTTCACTACGCCAAAGGCTTCGACCGCGAGAGCGGCGAGACCGACCCCAACCTGCTGAGCGAAGCGACAGACCTTGCGTCAAAGTGCGACGCTACGGTTATCTTCGCCGGTCTGCCGGACAGCTTTGAGTCTGAGGGATATGACCGCAGGCACATGAAGCTGCCGGATCCTCAAAACGAGCTTATTGAGAAGATATGCGACGTTTCGGACAATGTTATAGTAGTGCTTCATAACGGCTCTCCGGTGGAAATGCCGTGGGCGGAAAGAGTAAACGCCATCGTCGAGCTGTACCTTTGCGGAGAGGCAGCCGGAGAAGCGGCGGTGGATATCCTGTTCGGAAAAGCCAATCCCTGCGGCAAGCTGGCGGAAACATTCCCCAAAAAGCTGAGCGACACTCCCTGCTATCTTACCTATCCCGGCAATGAGCACGCCGAATACAGCGAGGGCGTTTTCGTCGGCTACAGATATTACGAAAAGAAAGAACAGGACGTGCTGTTCCCGTTCGGTCACGGTCTGTCTTATACGACGTTTGAATATTCCGACCTTACGCTGTCCTGCGGCGATATAACGGACAACGACACCGTTACCGCAAGCGTTACGGTTACCAACACCGGAAGCTGCAGCGGAAAAGAGGTCGTGCAGCTTTATGTTGCGGACAATACCGGCTTTGCAAAAAGACCCGTCAAGGAGCTTAAAGGCTTTGAAAAGATATGCCTCGACCCCGGCGAAAGCAAGACCGTAACCTTTACGCTGAACAAACGCAGCTTCAGCTATTATAACGAGGAGCTCGGCGACTGGTACGCTCCTACCGGAAAATATACGGTAATGGCGGGCAGTTCTTCCGCCGACATAAGGCTTTCGGCAGAATTAAAGCTTACCGCGACCGTCAAGCTGCCGTTCGTCGCTCATGAAAATACCACCTTCGATGAATTTATGGACTACCCCGAAGGCAAGGAGGCGTTGGATATACTGCTGCCAAATGTGGCCGGCGGAATGTTGGGCGGTGATAATTTTGAAATAGAGGCTATCCGCGCGATGGTGAACGGTATGCCGCTCAGACAGATACGCAGCTTTGGCGGGATAACCGACGAACAGATGTACGCCGCTATCGAATCGCTGAATAAAAACTTCGGCGGAAGTAAATGGCAAATTCCGCGTAAATAAATATTTATTATCTTAAAAAGCACCTACGGGCGCTTGTTTGCAATTTGCATAAATTTGAAAGTTTTTTCAAAAAACACTTGTATATTTTTTATAAATATGTTATAATTATTTCAAGGCAAACAGCCTTAATATCCGACGGCGTCGCCGAGGAAAGGAATGATCAAAAATATGAAAATGAATATCAGCGCCAAGAAAATTCAAATCAGCCAATCCTTTACGGATTATGCGGAAAAACGTCTTAAAACGAAGCTGGATAAATTTTTCCCGGAGGAAGCGGAATACAGAATAACGCTCACCAGTCAGAAAAACCTGATAATCTGCGAGCTTACGCTGAGCAGCGGCGGTCTTATCTTCCGTGCGGAGCAGTCGGCGCAGGACAAAAATACCGCGCTTGACGCCTGCATAGACAGGATAATAAGGCAGATACGCAAAAACAAGACCAAGGTCGAAAAAAAGCTGCATAGCACCATTAAAGAGACCTTTGACGACAACATCGAGGAGCAGGTGGAGTTCGAGGTAGTTAAGCATAAACGGTTCCAGCTGCACCCGATGACAGTAGACGAGGCTATTTTACAGATGAATATGCTGGGTCACAGCTTTTTTATGTTCAAAAACGGCAGCACCGGTGAGATAAACGTTGTATATAAGCGCGAGGACGACAATTACGCCGTTCTCGAGCCTGAGGAATAAGCTTTAGGAGCTGCACGGCGTTTTTGCCGTGCAGCTCCGTTTGATTTTATAAAAGTTTATATGAAAGGATAAAAAATGAGCAACTGCAATTGGGGCATAATGGCGACCGGAAAAATAGCGGAAACCTTTGCCAAAGCGATAAATTACACAGACGGGGCAAAGCTGTACGCGGCAGCCTCCCGCACCGAAGAAAAAGCAAAAGCGTTCGGCGAAAAATACAAAGCGGAGAAATATTACGGCAGCTATAGGCAGCTCGCCGAGGACGAAAACGTGGACGTGATATATATCGCCTCCCCTATGGCTCAGCACTACGAAAACGCGAAAATGTGCCTGCTCGCCGGAAAGAATGTATTGTGTGAAAAAACGATAACGCTAAACTCGGCGCAGCTTGACGAGCTTATCGCCATCGCAAAGGAAAAAGATCTGTTCTTTATGGAAGCTATGTGGATGAAAATGCTCCCCGCGTTTCGCAAAGCAAAGGAATGGGTATCTTCCGGAAAAATCGGAGAGGTGCGCGCCGTCAAGGCCGATCTTACTTCTATGTGCCGTTATGACGAAAACGACCGCCTGTTCAGAAAGGACTTAGGCGGCGGCGCGCTTTTAGATATCGGCGTGTACCCTATCACCTTCGCCTGCGAATTTTTGGGTTATCAGCCGAAGGAAATAATAAGCAACTGCGTTATCGGCAAAAGCGACGTAGACTTTGACGCGTCTATGCTGTTAAGATACGAAAACGGCTATGCCGATCTGTGCGCGGCGTTCAATATGGACAATTGCAATCCCGCCTATATAATCGGCACAAAGGGCAGTATACGCTTTCCGGAGTGGTTTTTCTGCACCGGACGAGTGCTGCTGTACGACGATGACGGTAATATCGTCGAAGAATCCAATGATCCCCACCCCTGCAACGGTTACGAGTTTGAAGTAGCTCACGTCATGAGCTGCCTTGAAAAAGGCTTAAAGGAAAGCGACCTCAACCCGCTTTGGCATACAAAAGCCACCATGAAGATAATGGAAAAATGCCGCGCAGACTGGGGCTTTTCCTATAACGGGGAATAATATAACTTTTATAAACGTAAAAAACGGACAGCATGCTGTCCGTTTTTTATGTTATGTAACCAATAAAAGTTATGGTTATATAAGTTAAAAAGTAAATCAAAACGTTTTCTTTATCTCTGTCAGGCACTCCATGCAGATGTTCTTCCCCTTGAACTGCTGGATGTCGCTTGCGTTATTGCAGAAAGAACAAGCCGGCATATACTTTTTCAGAATAATCTTGTCATCTTCAACATAAATTTCAATTGAATCCTTGATATCGATGTCAAGCGTTCTTCTGAGCTCTATCGGGATGACTATACGCCCAAGCTCGTCTACCTTTCTTACAATGCCTGTAGATTTCATAGAAATTACCCACCTTTCCAGCGTAAAACAGCTTTGATTTTTTTACTTTGCCGGAAAGTCCGTCAACAAACCGGCAATTATATTTTACCAAAATATAAGGGATTTGTCAAATAGACCAAAAACTGTAGGGTTTGAGAGCGACGGGAGAGAATGTTAATATTATAACAAATGTTAATTTAGTACACGCCGCAAAACGGCATAACCATGCGGTTTTTCTTTGTTAATCACTTAAACTTGATTTTTTACTTAAAATTAACCTAAAAATGCAAATTATTGTAAACAAAAAAATCTATCTTTTTTACAAATAAAAGCGCTCCATTTTATCTAAAATTTGTGAATAATGTCTTGAATTTTTTGCTTTAGTTGGATATTTATGTAAATTTTTTCAAACTTCTTAAACGGCAAATAAGATAATCAAAGGAGAAAATGTAAAAAATATGAAATTTTGTTTTTTTATAATTGTATTTTTTTCCGTTGTACTGGGTATCGTGAACGGCAAAATGCCGGAGGTCTCTCAGGCCGCGCTGACCGAATGCACCGCCGCGGTAACTCTCGCGATAAGTCTTTGCGGAACTATATGTTTTTGGAGCGGAATAATGAATATAGCGGAAAACGCGGGACTTGTGGCGAAGCTGTCAAGGCTGCTCTCTCCCCTGTTGAAAAGGCTGTTCAAGGGCATAGACCCTAACGGCGCGGCAATGAATTACATCATGCTGAATCTGGTGTCCAATCTGCTCGGACTTGCAAACGCCGCCACCCCCGCCGGTATAAGGGCGCTTGAAGAGTTAAAAAAGGAAGAAAGCGCCGAGGACGCTGCCACCGACAACATGGTTATTTTTACAGTTATGAACACCGCGAGCTTACAATTATTTCCGACTACCGTCGCCGCGATAAGAGCAAACCACGGCAGCGCGGCGCCGCTTGAAATACTGCCGGGGGTATGGATAGTGTCAACGCTTGCGCTGACGGTCGCGCTGACCGCCGCAAAGCTGCTCTCCAAAGTTTTCCGATACGGTAAGAAAAAGCCTTATCCTTAAAGGAGGTCTGCCATGAGCTTTACCGATTATTTTGTGCCGTGCGTTATTCTGGCGATACTTTTTTTCGGGCTTATCGCGAAAACGAACGTTTTTGACTCGTTTATAGAGGGCGCGTCGCAGGGGCTTAAAACCACCGCCGACATACTCCCCGCGCTTATCTGCCTGATGACCTGTATAGGCATGTTCAAGGCGTCCGGCGGCGTCGACCTGCTAAGCGGACTTGTAAAACCCGTGACCGACTTTTTCGGATTCCCGTCTGAAGCCGCTCCGCTGATATTCGTCCGGCCGCTCTCGGGAAGCGGAGCGCTGGCGTTTTATGAAGAAATAATAAGCACCTACGGCCCGGACAGCTTTATCGGACAAGTCGCGTCAACGGTAATGGGCTCAAGCGAAACTACTTTCTATACGCTGGCGGTGTACTTCGGAGCGGTAAAAATAAAAAATACCCGCCATGCCCTCCCCTCCGCATTGTCTGCGGATCTTACCGGATGGATAGCGGGTGCCGCAGCAGTAAGACTGCTGCTGTAAATTACTGTACTATGTCCGCCAGCGTTGCGGCGGTCGCTTTTATAAGGTCGGACGGCGCGAGAATTATCTGCGTGCCGAGCCTGCCGCCGCTGATTATCACGCGGCTAAGCTCGGATATAGATGAATGCAGCACGGTCTTATACTGCTTTTTCATCCCGATAGGAGTACAGCCGCCGCGGATATATCCGGTGACGGCGTTTATATCCTTTACATGCAGCATTTCAACGGACTTTTCGCCGACCGACTGCGCGGCTTTTTTCAGATCCAGCTCCAGATGTATCGGTATAGCGAAAACGTAATATTCCCCGCTCTTTCCCACCGTGACCAAAGTCTTGAAGGTGCTGTCATAGTCCTGACCGAGCATATCCGCGATATGCACCCCGTCGATAAATTCGTCGCAGTCATAAGTGTTTATTTCGTATTTTATTTTCAGCCTGTCCAGCATACGCATAGCGTTTGTTTTCTGTTCTTTAGCCATCTTATCACCTGTATCAAATACTGTTCATATTTTATTATAATAACGAACGTATGTTTTCAAAAGGCTGTACCGCGCGCTTGAGGATACCGTGCATAAACGCTATTGCAATGCCGTAATTGGTCATAGGTACGCCCTTGCTTTTTGCAAACGACATACGGTATTGTATCTCGCGTTCGTTCAGCATACAGCCCCCACAATGAACAATAAGGCTGTATTTTTCCGGCTCTTTGGTAAATTCCCCGCCGGAGGTAAATTCAAACACCGGTTCTTTTCCGGTGTATTTTTTTATCCAGCGCGGCAGCTTGACGGTACCGATATCGTCGCATTGTCTGTGATGAGTGCAGCCCTCGGATATCAGTATCTTGTCGCCGTCTTTTATTTTATCCAGCGCGGTCACGCCTTTTACCGCCTGTTCAAGCCCACCCTTGTATCTTGCGAAAAGGATAGAAAACGAGGTCAGCAGGATATCTTCCGGCACGATGGCGGACACCTTTTCAAACGCCTGACTGTCGGTTATCACAAGGCGCGGCTTTACGCTAAGCGACGACAGCGTATTTTCAAGCTCGGTCTCCCTGCACACCGCGGCTATAGCTCCCGCTTCGAGAATATCTCGGATAGTCTGCTGCTGAGGTAAGATAAGCCTGCCTTTCGGCGCGGCGCTGTCGATAGGCACCACCAACACCGCGGTATCTCCCGGCGAAATCAGGTCGGCGCAGATACGTCTGCCGTGGCCGTCGCTGCTAAGCTGCTTTGCGATAAGCTCTTTAAGCTCGTGTATATTTTCTCCGGTGACGGCGCTGACGTAAATAACATTTTCCGCCGTCTGAGGTTCTCCGCTGAACAGATCGGTCTTATTGTAGACTTTGATATACGGTATTTTTCGCTCTTCCAGCTTTGATATGACCTCGCGGTCGTACTTATCCTCGCCCTCGGCGGCGTCTATCACCACCAGCGCGATATCGCTTTTGAGCAGCACGCGCAGGCTTTTTTCCACGCGAAGTCCGCCGAGCTCCCCCTCGTCGTCAAGTCCGGCGGTATCGGTGATAAGCACCGGACCGAGCGGCAGCAGCTCCATCGCTTTGGAAACCGGGTCGGTGGTAGTGCCGGCAATATCGGACACCACCGCAAGCTGCTGACCGGTTATCGCGTTTATGAGGCTGGATTTTCCGGCGTTGCGTCTGCCGAAAATTCCTATGTGTATTCTTTCGGAGCTGGGAACGGCATTTAAGCTCATATTATCTCCTTTTCATCAGAACCTAAAATCTCTTTGACCGTTGTGGATATTATTTATATATTCCTCGGCTATTTTGCGCACCTTTTCCTTGGGTATGTTATTAAGCTCTTTCGCTATCAGCTTTTCGCCTATTTCCTTTGTTTCGGGAGCGGCGTAATCCTCAAGGTATTCCTTGAGAGTCATAAGCGCGTTTGGGTGGCAGCAGTTTTGTATCTGTCCCGCCTTGCAAAGGCTCATGAAACGGTCGCCGGTCCTTCCCTCACGGTAGCATG
>CANRII010000050.1 GCA_947630685.1 uncultured Ruminiclostridium sp.
ATAAGCAGCACCTTTGAATAGGTCTCGCAGGCGGATATTACCGCTTTTTCCAAGCTGAAGCCGCTTGCTATCAGGCGCTTTATCTCGGAATCCATATACGGGTCTTTAAGGATAAATATGTGCCATGTGATTATATTTTTTTCATCTCCGCCGTCTGTCTGTGTGACCTGCTCGGCGACTTGGTTCGCTCTCTCCTCAAAGAGCTTTACCGCCGCGATATAACGCGACAGCTCCTTTTCCGGAGTGACTTTTCCGGTCTGAGGACTGATATCCGGTATTCCCCGTATCACCTCGGCCTTGCCTACGGCGTAACCGTTTGAACACGCTAATCCGTAAAGCATAAAAGCACCTCCTTATTTTAGTTATGCTTTGCTAAAGTTTTTCGTACAGCTTTGTTATTTCGTCTTTTTCGGCAAGCTTTTCGGAAAACGCGGTGGCGCTTCCCGCAGCTATGCCGTATTTGAGCGCGTCGGTATTATCGCTTTCCAGCCCCGCAAGAAATCCCGCCAGCATAGAATCTCCCGCGCCTACCGTGTTTATTGCCTTACCTTTCGGAGCGGGTGAAAATTCGGTGTTTCCCTCGCTGTCGTACAGCAGAGCGCCGTTTTCGCCGAGGGATACCAGCACGTTTTGCGCGCCGAGCCCGCTAAGCTTATTTGCACCCGCGATAACTCCGTCAAGGGCGTCTGTGCTTACTCCGGCGGCTTCCTGCAATTCGTCGGCGTTCGGCTTGATAAGAAACGGACGGTATTTAAGCGAATTTAACAGCAATTTACCTCCCGCGTCCACCACAATGCGCACATTCTTGCCGGAAAGCCGCTTCATTATCTGCTCGTATATATCGTTCGGCAAAGAGGGAGGAACGCTGCCCGCAAGTACCAGAGTGTCGCCGTTATCAAGCGTATCCAGCTTGATAAACAGCTTTGAAAGCGCGTCTTCGTCTATATCGGGACCCGGCGCGTTAAGCTCGGTCATAGGGTCGGTCTTTAATTTGACGTTCATTCTTGTATTGCCGTGGGAAAGCGTGATAAAATCGGTAGTCACTCCCTCGGCGTTTACCATTCTTTCCAGCAGCTTTCCGAATTCTCCCGCAATAAAGCCCAGCGCGGTGCTTTTCGTCCCCAGTCGGTGCAGTACCACCGAAACGTTTATCCCTTTTCCGCCGAATGTTACCGAGTCGCCGACGCACCGCACGACCTGTCCCAAAACAAGCTCTTCCGGCTGCATCACATGATCCAGCGCCGGATTGAGCGTAAGTGTATATATCAACGGTCTGTTCCTTTCCTAGACAATGTGTTTATAGTTATATTATACCACTTTTATTCCTATTTGTAAATAGAATTTGGTTATTTTGTTAAAAAATCTGTCCCTCTCCGAATCGAACGGAAAGGGACGGTGAAAATATAGATTTAACTATAGAAATATCGGCCGAAATGTGCTATAATTATTTTGCAAGCTCTTTATCAAGGCCGGTTATCTTGAGAGTATCGCGCGCTATCAAAAGCTCCTCGTTGGTGGGTATTACCCATACTTCCGCTTTTGAATCGGCTGCGGATATTTTTGCGAGCTCTCCTCTGAGGTCTGCGTTTACGCTCTCGTCTAACTTTATGCCGAGCACGTCCATATTTTCGCAGACGGCTTTTCTCACTTCGGGAGCGTTTTCGCCGATACCGCCGGTGAATATAACTGCGTCAAGTCCGTTCATGACTGCGGCGTAAGAGCCGATGTACTTCTTTATCTCGTATGCGAGCATTTCGGACACGAGCTGAGAACGGGGGTCGCCGCCGCTTGCCGCGCTGGTGATATCTCTGTTGTCGGAGAATTTACCGGACAAGCCCAAAAATCCCGACTGCTTGTTGAGGTAGTCGCTCATCTGCGCGGGGGTAAAGCCCATCTTTTCCTGTACGAATTCTACTGCGGAGGGGTCTACCGAACCGGAACGCGTGCCCATTATTATACCGTCGAGCGGGGTAAAGCCCATAGACGTATCAACGGATTTTCCGCCGTCTATCGCGGTGATGGAAGAACCGTTGCCGAGATGGCAGGAAACTATCTTGAGGTCTTTAAGGTCTGCGTTCTTGACCTCTCCCAGCTTCATTGAAACGTAACGGTGAGAAGTGCCGTGGAAGCCGTATTTTCTTACATGGAATTTTTCATAAGCCTCGTAAGGCATACCGAACATGAACGCCTTGGGCGGCATGGTCTGGTGGAACGCGGTATCGAATACCACCGCCTGAGGAGTGCTTGCGGGAACTACCTTCTTGCAGGCTCTCAGCGCCAATGCGTGAGCGTGGTTGTGTACCGGAGCGAGATCTCTCAGCTCGTCTATCTTGTCGATGACCTCGTCGGTGACCAGTGTCGTTTCGGTGAATACCTCCGCACCCTGCACTATTCTGTGACCTACGGCCGCTATCTCGCTCATATCCGAGATGACCGCAGCGTCGCTCTTGGTCATTACCTCTACCAGCTTTTCAAAAGCCTCGGTATGGGTGGGAAAGCTGCATTCTTCCTCATATTTTCTTCCGTCAAAGGTCTTGTGGGTTATCTTTCCGTCGATGCCTATCCTCTCACAGTTGCCCTTTGCGATGACGCTCTCGTCCTTCATGTCTATCAGCTGATATTTTAGCGAAGAACTACCGGCGTTTACTACAAGTATTTTCATGCTTTTGCATTTCCTTTCTTTGATATAATTAATATAAATCTATTTTATACCAAAACCGAAAAAAAATCAAGTGGTTTATTGTAAAATCGCCATTTATCGGGAAAAATCCGACAGGCGCGCCGGTACCGTATTGATTTTCCGGCGTATAATAAAAGGGCGAAAGGACTTTATCGTATGAAAACAGCAGGGATAATAGCTGAATACAATCCCTTTCACAACGGGCATAAGCACCATATCTGCAGCACCCGCGAGCAGACCGGCGCGGATCATCTGGTGTGCGTGATGAGCGGCGACTTTGTCCAGCGCGGCGATATCGCCGTAGATGATAAATTCGACCGCGCCCGCGCCGCATTGGAAAACGGCGTCGATCTGGTATTGGAGCTGCCCGCGCAGTACGCCTTGGGCAGCGCTTGGCGATTTGCGTCGGCGGCGGCAGGCATGCTGGATATGCTGGGCTGCGTGGATATACTCAGCTTCGGCAGCGAATGCGCAGACATCGACATACTGTCAAATGCCGCCCGCGCGTCGGATAACGCGGATAAGGACAGCATTTCCCGCTATATAAAAGACGGGCTGAGTTATCCCGCCGCGCTGTCTAAAGCGCTGTATGATTCCGGCTGCGACGAAAAGACGCTTGCCGCGCTCGCAAGTCCCAACGACATACTCGCGGCGGAATATCTGCGGGCGCTTTCGGCTCTTGGAAGCGATATAACTCCGTTTGCCGTAAAGCGTATCGGAGCGGGGCATGACGATGACGGCGGAGAAAACGGCTTTCTTTCCGCTATGGAGATACGCCGCCGCATATCCGCGGGACTTGACGTATCGGAATTTATGCCTTATAATATCAACAAAGATACCGCCGACATTTCCCGTCTGGAAACCGCGATACTCGCAAAGCTGAGAGGGCTGACTCAGGAGGATATATCCGCTCTGCCGGACGTGAACAACGGAGGGGAAAACCGCATTTACAGGGCGATAAGGGAATCAACAAGCCTTGATACGCTTTACGCCGCGATAAAGTCCAAAAGCAGCACGCTGTCCAAAGCAAGGCGGCTGGTGCTGTGCGCGTTTTTAGGCGTAACGCGGGATATAGCCGACTGTCCGCCCGCTTATATACGGGTATTAGGCATGAACGGCAGGGGAAAAGAGATACTCGCCGCGTCAAGCTGCCCGCTGCCGATAGATACCTCGCTGTTCGCACTTTCCCAAAAAAGTCCGGCGGCCAAGCGGCAGGCGGCGCTGCAAAGCTACGCCCGCGACCTTTACGCATTGGCGTTCGAGCCAAAAAAGCCCTGCGGCGGGGATTATACCGCAAAGCCGGTAATTTTGCCATAACAGGAGGAATTATGAGCCTGTACGAAACACTCAGACAAAAGCATAAGGAATTTATATACCACGGATATAAGATAGAAAGCGACGGCTTTTCTTTTCATTTTTCCATTGACGATTATCATTTTTATCCGTCATGGAAATGCGAGGAGGGTCTGCTGCGCGATCTGTCGGAGCTTGGCAGCTATATCGTTTTCAATATCGGTATGGCGGAGCTTGTCAGCTACTGGAAGTGTGCCTGCCCGCCTGTCGTGCGTGTAAACTGCGGCAGTCTTAACGGCGAGCAATGCCTGTGGTGGAAAAAGCTGTACTTCAACGGCTTGGGAGAGTTTTTCTACAAAAACGGCATAGACGCCGATTTTGAGGATTTCATGACTATCATTCCGCAAAACGATAAAGCGCCGCAGCTTGTCTGTGAAAAGCCGCTGTCCGGGTTCCTCGTACCCGTAGGAGGGGGAAAGGACAGCGTGGTGACATTGGAGCTGCTGCGAAAATATCACGACGACACGACCTGCTATATCATAAACCCGCGCGGCGCTACGGTAAGCTGCGCAAAGACCGCCGGATTCGACCAAAGCGGTATAACGGGAGTTCATCGTACGATAGACAAGGAGCTGTTAGCGCGCAACGCGGACGGCTATCTTAACGGGCATACGCCGTTTTCGGCGATAGTTGCGTTTTCGGCGTATCTTTTCGCCTATCTTTCAAATAAGAAGTACATCGCGCTGTCTAACGAGAGCAGCGCCAACGAAAGCTATGTAAAAGGAAAATACGTAAACCACCAGTACAGCAAAAGCACGGAATTTGAGCGGGATTTCCGTGAGTATTCGCAAAAATACCTAGGTAACGGTCCGGACTATTTCAGCCTGCTGCGCCCGCTGAACGAATACGGCATAGCCTCTGTATTTGTAAGGTATGAAAAATACTTTCCGGTGTTCCAAAGCTGCAACCTCGGCTCAAAAACGGACACCTGGTGCGCTGACTGTGCGAAATGCCTGTATGTATATATATTACTGGCGGCTTTTCTGGAGGACGAAACGCTGATAAAAATTTTCGGCAGGAATATGCTGGAGGACGAAAAGCTGTCCGCCATGTTTGACGGATTGATATACGAAGACGTCGATAAGCCGTTTGAATGCGTCGGCACCAAGGCGGAGGTGCGTTATGCGCTGTATCGCGCCGCAAAGCTAAGACAGCCGGGAAAGCTACCGTATCTGCTGGAAAGATATATGAAAGAATACCCCGACCGTCCCGCCGACGCCGATAAGACCGAAAACTTCTTCGATAACGACAACTATGTGCCAAAGGAGCTTTTACCGCTGGTAAAGCAGGCAATATCAAAACGGAGCTGACAATGGAAAACAAGGATATATTTGAAGAGCTTAAAAATTTTTTTGACGGGAAAAGCGTGCTGATACTCGGCTACGGCAGAGAGGGAGAAAACACCCTTGAGCTGCTGAAGCCGCTCGGGCCTTCAAACTACGCCGTTGCCGATAAACGACAGCTAAACCCGGACGAAGTCGGCTGTAAAGTTTACTGCGGCGACGATTATCTTTCACATCTTGCGGACTATGACGTGATAATGAAAGCGCCGGGAATAGGACTGAAAAACGACGTGCCGGACAGCATAAAGCAAAAGATAACCTGCCAGGCAGACCTGTTTTTAAGATACTGTCCCGTGCCGGTGATAGGAGTTACCGGGACTAAGGGCAAGTCCACGGTGTCCAGCCTGATATATCATTTTCTTTGCGCCTGCGGTAAAAAGACCATGCTGATAGGGAATATAGGCGTGCCTCCGCTGCAAAGAGAGGCTGAATTTTCCGGCTGCGACGCGATAGTTTGCGAGCTGTCCTGCCATCAGCTGGAATACGTCAAAGCGTCTCCCGCCGTTTCGGTACTGCTGAACGTTTATCCGGAGCACCTCGATCATTACGCGGGTTTTGAGGAATACCGCGCGGCAAAGACCAACATTTACCGTTATCAAAAAGACGGCGATACGCTGATAATAAACGGCGAGCTGGATGCCGAGATACACGCCGATACCAAAGCAGGAAAAATACTTGCAGGACATGGCGGAGATATCGGCGTGCGCGACAGCGGTATATTCGTCTTTGATAAATTTTATCCGGCGGAAAAAATAAACACCCGTCTGTGCGGTGAGCATAATCTTTATAATATTGCGGTCGCGCTTTGCGCAGCCAAGATCGCGGGCTGCGATATAGACGAATGTATCGCTGCGCTGCCGGATTTTTCTCCTTTGGAGCACAGGCTGGAATACGTCTGCACCATCGGCGGAGCGGAGTACATCAACGACAGCATAAGCACCGCCCCTCAGACCGCGATAGCCGCGCTTAAGGCGTATCCCGACACCGATACGCTGATAATCGGCGGCATGGACAGAGGTATATCCTATCAGCCGCTCGCGGAGTATCTGAACAAGGGTACTGAGCTGAAAAATCTGATAGTTCTGCCGGACAGCGGCATACGCGCCGCAAAGGACATCACCGCCGACGGCATAACAAAGTATTACGCAAAAGATATGGAAGAGGCCGTATCGATAGCTAAAGCACATACAAAGGTGCGCTGCATACTTTCTCCGGCGGCGGCAAGCTACGGATTTTACAAAAACTTCGAGGAAAGAGGGAAGCACTATAAATCCCTGCTCGGCTGCGGGGATCGATAGGCAGATCATGGCTTTTCTTCCGATAAAAAACTCTTGCAAAAGACGGCGTTCTATAGTATAATTGTTACAGTCGGAAGATAAGCCGATAGGACAGAGAAAACAGGACGTGTAGAAATTACTGAAAGGATCAGGTATATGAGGAAAGAAACAGTTATTACACATTTACCGGTCATCGCACTCAGAGGACTGGTAATTTTTCCACGTATGATAGTACATTTTGACGTTTCGAGGAAGCGTTCCACCGACGCGATAAAAGCCGCCGTTGAGGGCGACCGCAGGATATTTCTGGTAACGCAGAGGGACGAAACGTTAGACGACGTAGGCGCGTCACAGCTTTACCGCGTCGGCGTAGTCGCTCAGATAAGACAGACATTGAACACTCCCGACGGCGCTACCAGAGTATTGGTACAGGGGCTTAATACCGCGCGGCTGGAATCATTGGACGCTAAAGACCCTTATCTTTTTGCGTCGATAAGCGAGCTTCCCGAACCGTCGAACCGCATGAGCGCGGCGGAGGAAAGCGCGCTGTGCCGCTCGTTGTCGGAGGTCTTTTCAAAATACAGCGAGATCTCGCCGAAAATGCCGAAAGAACTGTATAAGGGCATACTCTCCGCAAAGAGCCTCGGGCGCATGATGGAGCTTATTATTTTCAATATCTACCTTAAACCTGAGGATAAGCAGGAGCTGTTACAATGTACCACGCTTAAAAAGCGCGCCCAGCTTCTTATCCGGTTCATGAGCGAGGAGATAGGGATAATCCGCCTTGAGCAGGAGATAAGCGAGCAGGTAAGGGAAAACCTTGACAAGAACCAGCGCGATTTTTATTTGCGCGAACAGATGAGGATAATCTCAAATCAGCTCGGAGAGGGCGACGACCCTCAGACCGAGGGATACGAGTATATGGACAGGATAGACGAGATAGGCTTCGATCCCGATACTCACGATAAGCTGATAAGAGAATGCGAAAAGCTGATGAGGTTAGTGCCCGGCTCACAGGAAGCCGCGGTAGTGCGTACATATCTTGACGCGGTGCTGGAGCTGCCGTGGAACGTTTATACCACCAACCGCAAGGATATTTCCAAGGCGGAAAAGCAGCTTGAAAAGGACCATTACGGACTGAAAAAGGTCAAAGAACGTATTTTGGAGATAGTCGCGCTTAATCAATGGGAGGATGCGGACAAAAAGGGTCAGATAATCTGTCTTGTCGGACCTCCGGGAGTCGGAAAGACCTCGGTAGCTAAGTCTATCGCTGCCGCGCTCGGCAGAAATTACGTCCGTGTTTCGCTGGGCGGCGTACATGACGAGGCGGAGATACGCGGCCACAGAAAGACCTACCTCGGCGCTATGCCGGGACGTATCGCTAAAGCGCTTGTTCAGGCAAGATCCATGAATCCGGTAATGCTGCTCGACGAGATAGATAAGCTCGGCAGCGATTATAAGGGCGACCCCTCCAGCGCGATGTTAGAGGTGCTTGACAGCGAGCAGAACGTGGCGTTCAGAGATCATTACCTTGAAATACCGATAGACCTCAGCAATGTGCTGTTCGTTACCACGGCGAATACGCTGGATACGATACCCGCGCCGCTGCTGGACAGAATGGAGATAATCGAGCTCGGCAGCTATACCCGCGAGGAAAAATTCAATATCGCGCAAAAGCACCTTATCCCCAAGCAGTACGCAAAGCACGGACTTAAGACCTCAAAGCTCAAGATAACCGACGCGGCGCTGTACGACGTTATAGATAAGTATACGAGAGAGGCGGGCGTGAGAACGCTTGAGCGTACTATCGCTAAGCTGTGCAGAAAGGCGCTGCGCCGTCTGGTGAGCGACGATTCTAAGATAACCCTGCGCCCCGCCGACCTGCCGGAATTGCTCGGCGCGCCTAAATACCTCGGCGAGGATATACCGCAGCAGGACGAGATAGGCTTGGTGAACGGCCTTGCCTGGACGTCGGCGGGCGGCGTTATCATGCCGCTTGAGGTGCTGGTGCTGGACGGTACCGGAAAGATAGAGATAACAGGCTCGCTCGGCGACGTGATGAAAGAATCCGCAAAGATAGCGATAAGCCTTGTCCGCAGTCTTGCGCACAGATATGAGATAGACCCCGAATTTTACAAGAACAAGGATATACATATCCATGCGCCGGAGGGAGCCGTGCCGAAAGACGGACCGTCCGCCGGAGTTACCATGACTACCGCGCTTGTATCCGCATTGTCGGGTATGGCGGTGCGCCGCGACGTGGCTATGACCGGAGAGATAACGCTGCGGGGAAAAGTCCTTGCGATAGGCGGACTGAGAGAAAAGACCATGGCCGCGTATAAAGCCGGGGTAAAGACCGTTGTTATACCCAAGGAAAACGAGCCGGACATGATGGAGCTTGACGAGGTAATACTTAAAAATCTTGAATTTGTAACGGCCGACGACATCAATACGGTACTGGACGCCGCGATAGTAAAGACCAATTCTCTTCCGGGCAAGAAAAAGCTGCCCGCGCATATACAGGCGGCGGTAGGCTCGGCGGTGAACGGCGGGGAAAAGACCGGTATACATTCCGACAGACAATGATCGGAGAATAATATGGAAATAAATTATGCAAAGGCGGAATTTTTCACCTCCTGCGGACTTACAAATCAGCTGCCCGCTGCGGACAGGGCGGAGATAGCCTTTTCCGGACGCAGCAACGTCGGGAAAAGCTCGCTTATCAACAAGCTGCTGAACCGAAAGTCGCTTGCGCGGGTGAGCGGCGTTCCCGGTAAGACCGTTACGGTAAATTTTTACAAGGTGGACAATGTTTATTTTGTCGACCTGCCGGGTTACGGCTATGCAAAAGCGTCCCGCGACGAGCAGCGGCGCTGGTCGCAGCTTGTAGACGGCTATTTTGCCGGAACGCGCGGGCTGCGGCTGGTGGTGCAGCTTATAGATATGCGCCATAAGCCCTCAAACGACGATATGATGATGCTGGATTATCTAAGGCAAAGCGGCAGGGATTTCATCATTGCGCTTACTAAGGCGGATAAGCTGAAAAAGACCGAGCGGGAAAAACGCCGCGCCGCTCTTGCCACCGAGCTTATCGGGTACGAGGATATCGTAAAGCTGGAGCTTTCCAGTCAGAGCGGCGAGGGTATAGATAAGCTGAAAGCGCTTATCCAAGCCTTTCTTGACCGATGAAGAATATATATTCTCTCACTTTGTCCGACGCGGTGGAGAGGTTTTGTCTGCCTAAGTCCAAGGCGGTAAACATTTTCCGCGATATTTACCGCGACAAAGCCGAAAGCTATGCCGAAATGACCCGTACCGCCGCCGAAATAAAGGAAAGACTGGCGCGGGAATACGAGTTTGTTTTTCCTAAAGCCGTCAAAAAGCAGGACAGCGGCGACAGCGTGAAATACCTGTTTTTGCTTTCCGACGGCAACATGATAGAATCGGTACTTATGCGGCAGAAATACGGCGGCAGCGTGTGCGTATCCTCGCAGGCGGGCTGCAATATGGGCTGCATATTCTGTAACAGCGGCAAGCTAAGGAAGGTGAGAGACCTTTGCGCCGGAGAAATGGTGACGCAGCTTTTATACATCGAAAAAGATCAGGGTATAAGAATAACCAATGCCGCCGTGATGGGGATAGGAGAGCCGTTCGATAATTTTGAAAACGTCAGCGATTTTTGCGCCGTCGTGACCGACGACAACGGTCTTGCGATACCGCCGTCAAGGGTGACGGTTTCCACCTGCGGACTGCCGGACGGGATAGACGGATTTTCCGAGCTGCCGCGACCCTGTTCGCTTGCGATAAGCTTGCATTCTGCGGACGAAAAGACGCGTTCGCTTCTTATGCCGGTAAATAAAAAATATCCGATAGCCGAGGTGATCGGCGCGGCAAGGCGGTATATACAAAAGACCGGACGGCGCGTATTGCTCGAATACACCCTGCTTTCGGGAATAAACGACGGCGCAAGCGACGCGGATATGTTGGCAAAGCTCATAGGCGGCGAGGATTTTACCGTCAATCTGATAGAGTATAATCCGACCGGCGGGGAGTTTACCAAAAGCATACGCTTTTTCGAGTTTTACGACGAGCTTAAAAAGCGAGGACTGAGAGTAACGGTGCGCCGTAAATTCGGCGAGGGGATAAACGCCGCCTGCGGACAGTTAAGAAGCGCGGTGATAAACGAAAGGGAAATGAAATGACATTCAATTGTGAACTTAAAAAGGTCGTTGATGATTCTTACCAGATAGAAATAGGCAGAGATCTGTCGGATATGATGATATCCGATCTTAAAGGCGGACTTTCCGGCACGGCAAAAAAATTCGCCGTTGTGACCGACAGCAACGTGCAGGGACTGTATGCCGAGCCTATACTTAAAAAGCTGCGCGATAACGGATTTGCGGCGGATATGTTCGTTATCCCGGCGGGAGAAAAGTCCAAGACCCGCGCTATGAAAGAATTTATCGAGGATTCCATGCTGGAAAAGGGATACCGCCGCGACAGCTTTATGATAGCGGTAGGCGGCGGAGTAGTGTCCGACCTTGCGGGCTTTACCGCCGGAACATTCGGAAGAGGGATACCCTTTATTATATATTCCACTACGCTGCTTGCGGCGGCTGACGCGTCTATCGGAGGAAAGACCGCGGTAGATACTCCGCTTGCTACCAACCTTATAGGTCTTTTCAATCAGCCGAAAAAGGTCTACATAGACATAAACACCTGGAAGACCCTGCCGGAGCGCGAGCTGCGCAGCGGCCTTGCGGAAACGATAAAGCACGGCTGCCTCGGTTCGGGCTCGCTGTTCAAATTCCTTGAGGATAATCTGGAAAAAGTGCTTATCTGCGACGATTACAGCTGTGAATATATCGCAAAAATGAACTGCGATATCAAATACAAGATAGTCATGAAGGACGAACGCGAATCCGGACTGCGCGAGGTGCTGAATTTAGGCCATACCGTCGGCAGAGCATTAGAAACGGTCAGCGATTATTCGATGCTGCACGGCGAGGCGGTGGCAGTAGGTCTTGTCGCACAGGCTCAGCTTGGTATGCGCCTCGGTTATATCTCAGCCAAGAACGTCGAAAGAGTAAAAGAGCTTATCAGCAGGGCGGGATTGCCGGTTTCCATACCCGTCTATGTGGATAAAAAAGAGCTTGTCAAAAAGCTCTACACCGATAAAAAGGTAAGGAACGGCAAGCTGCGTTTCGTTTTCCAAAAAGAGATAGGTGATATGATGTGCTTCGGCGAAAACCGCTACAGCAAGGATATAACCGAATCCCAGATAGCCGACGTGATAGAAAAAATGTAAATTTATCCTGCTCATAAAACTCCGTGCCTTTACACGGAGTCAGCTTGTCGAAAAACCTCCCTGCGGTCGGATTTTTCGACAAGCTGACCAAAAAATTGGCAAGTATGCAAAACATACTCGCCAATTTTTGCCGCTCTACGAGCGGCACTTATCACTAATGAGGGTGAAAACCCTGATGGTTTTCCCCTCATACTCCTCTTTCTTTCCGGCTTTTGAACACTTTTTCTACAGCCTGACTCCGTGCCTTTACACGGAGTTGATTTTTTATGTAAGATGTGGTATACTTTATTAGTGATAAAATATGATGGGAGGCGTTCAAGATAAATCCCGACGACAAACAGCTTTTTATAAGCGTACTTAAAAGACTTTTCCCGAATATTGAAACGGTGATAATGCGGCTTATTTCCTCGTGGCTTACCGCCGTGTTTATGATATACCTTTTTGCGCAGCAGAATATCATGACAAAGGAATTTCCGCTGTCGGTGAATATCGGGTACGCGATGCTTTCCTTTGTTTGCGCGTTTATCGTGATATCGGCGGCCGCCACTCTGTTAAGGAATGTATGTAAAATAGACAGCGGCTGGCTTTTGTTTATATCCGCCGCGCTTATCGTTATGCTTTCCTGCGGGAAATTGGACATGTTCGGCTGTATAGCCGTCATGCCGCTTATCTTAGCGGCGGTGTTTTTTACGCTGTTCAAGGACAAGCTGAGATTGCCGAAATGGAGCAAAAAGCTCTGGCCGGCGGTCATCATTTCGGGCGCGGCTATAATGTTTTTCTTTGCCGGGGTACTTATAGCGCTGCGGTATTATAACATGTACGCTCCGACTTATGATTTCGGTATCTTTTCCCAGATGTTTGAAAACATGAAAAACGGCTTTTTGCCATATACCACGGTAGAGCGCGGGTATGAGCTCTCCCATTTTGCCGTGCATTTTTCGCCGGCGTATTATCTTATGCTGCCGTTTTATATGATATATCCTCACCCGGTGACTTTAGAGCTGCTCCAAGGCGCGATAGTAGTTTCCGGCGTTATACCCGTGTATCTTATAGCGAGAAAGTACGAGCTTTCAAAGCCGACCTGCGCGCTGATAGGGCTGATATACTGCTTTTATCCGGCGCTGACCGGAGGCTGCCGCTATGACCTGCATGAAAACTGCATGCTTGCGCCGCTTTTGCTGTGGCTGTTCTGGGCGATAGAGCGGGAGCGTTTTATCCCTATAGCCGTATTTTCGCTGCTGACGCTCGCCGTAAAGGAAGACGCGGCGATATATATCTGTACCGTCGCGCTGTATCTTATTTTCTGCGACCGCGGCAAAAAGATGAAAATTACCGGCGGCATAATGATGGTATGCGGTATCGCGTATTTCATCGCGGTATGCGCTTTCCTTGACAGTCAGGGGCTGGGTATAATGTCCTGGCGGTACGATAATTATATTTACGACCCTAACGGCGGACTGTTTAATGTGATCGTATCGGTAATAGTAAATCCGGGGTACGTTATAAGCAATCTGCTGGACGAAAGTAAGCTGATATTTGTTCTGCAAATGCTGCTGCCGCTCGGGTTTATCCCGCTGTTTTGCAAAAAATTCAGCCGTGTTATCCTCTTTATCCCGTTTGTACTGATAAACCTTATGCCGAATTATTACTACCAGCATGATATAAATTTCCAGTACGTTTTCGGTACAGCCGCGATTTTTATCTGGCTGTTTATCCAAAACTGCGCGGATATGAAGTATCATTCCCGGCGCATGGCGGTGGCGTTCTGCCTTGCCGCGTCTGTCGCTGTATTCGGCTGCTGTCATTGGAAGCTCACCAATAACCTGTCTATAGACCCCGATAGGCAGGCGGTGGTAAGCTATCTTGAGCAGCTAGATACCGATTTAGGCAGCGTGACCGCCGACACGTTTTTTGTTCCGGCGCTGTATAAACAAAAGGAGCTGTATTCCATCACCACTACCGAGGTCCCGAACGAGCAAAGCGCGCCGTTCGCCGACGTCGTTCTACTTGATAAACGCTTTGACGCGTATCAAACGGAAAAAGAATATTACCTTTCCCACGGTATGACGGAAACGCCGGTAGAAGGAGCGGCGGGGAATATCATCTGCCGCTTGGATAAAGCCCGATAAAAACCAAGAAAGCCCGACCTTTCGATCGGACTTTCTTGGTTGGGGAAATATATATGAAAAAACGAAAAACGCTGATTTATCTTTTGACAGATACATAATAAACCCGTTAAGTGACAAAGAAAAAATCAATTTGTGATAATTATGTGAAATATAATACTTTGAGATTCAAAATATTTATGACGCTTACAACCTTAATAAATTAGAAAAGGCTTCCGCAGAAACACCGCGGAAGCCCGATTTTTATTTATTTTTGTTCAAACTGGGAGGGGTGTCTTGTGAAGAAATCCACCCTCGGCTCTAAGAATTTGAGCTGATGTTCTTTCTCGCCGGGGCAGAAATACGCCATTCCCTCAAAGATATGCTCCCAGCTCCAGAAATCCTCGCCGAAACCGAGATATTCTCTTAACATTTCAGTCCCTACCGGAGCCAGCGGATGCAATAGCACCGCCGCGGTACGCACATAATGGAACACGTCGGTAAGAGTTTTGCGGCGCAATTCATCGTCGTTGTTTTTGTCCGCCTCGTTCATGTTTTTTGCCCACAGCTTATTAGCCTTGCGAATATATGAATCCAGCACATAAGTTACCTGATGGAATTCAAATTTATACATGAACCGTTCATATTCGAGTATCGCCTTTTCGCTCTCCTCGATGACCTGCTTGTCCGGCGTATCCAAAGGCATTTTCCCATCGTAGTATTTCTGCGCGCAGTAAAAGCATGACCGTATCACGCGGTTGAAGACGTTTGAAAGCAAAAATCCCTCTTTTACTACCGGATCGCTGTCCTCCGGCTTAGCGTTCGGGTCGTACGGCTTTGGCTGGAAGCTTACGCTGCCCCTGCCGAGTCCTAAACTCAGCCAGTGCATGCGCAATTGCTCCGCTGTATAGTGATTCAAAAGGTCTGCTGCCATAGGCGGCTTGATATCGCCGCTGCTGCTCGCTTTCTTGTCAAGAAACAGTATATGGTGATTTGCCACCAGAGTGGTCTGCTGAAGCTCTCCGTCCGGTATATCGCAGCTTATCTCCCCGCTTTGCAATGCGGCGAACATCGCGGTCTGCGCAACGCCGTAGAAATATATATTGTCCGAGCCGATAAACTGATACACGCGTGAATTTTTGCTGCACCAAAAATCTTTCCACTCGTTTATATCTCTGCCCACCGATTCAAGATAAGCAACAGTAAAGGAGATAGGCGCCCACAAGGATTCCGGCCATACCCATACCGTGAGGTCTTTAAGATCCTCAATATCCGGCGCTTTCACGCCCCATTCTATATTTCCGGTAAGACGGAACGGCACCAATGTTTTTCCGGTGCGGAACCTTATCCCGTTGTGCGCAAGTATCTCGCACGCCTTGTCGCGTTCGTCCAAAGTGTCAAAGCAGATGGTAAACGACGGCTTTTTCTCGTCGTTTTCAAGCGTGTGATGGGCAAGGCTGTCTTTTATTTTGGTATAGTCATCCATAAGCTCTTTTTTGATATGGATGACCGGAGGCTCAAGAAATTCGCCTATCGTTTTATACACAAGCTGACGGATATTAGGCTGTTTTTTAAGCTGTTCGACGTATTCGGTGAGCAGCTGCGTATAATCCGTAAGGGCGAAATACCAGTTCGCAACGTCTTTCATGACCGGCGTTTCACCCGTCAGCGTGCTTTTCGGGTCTATCAGCGCCGACGGCATATACTGATGCCCGAGCGAGCATTCGTCCGCATACGCTTTGTCCGATTGACAGCCCATTACCGGACATTTTCCGACTACCTGTCTGCCGTTAAGGAACACGCCCGCCTTTTCGTCAAAAAACTGCGAGGTGGTTATTTTTTTGAGCTGTCCGTTTTCATAAAGCCTTTTTATCAGTCGTTCGCTGACTGTAGCGTGGTGCTTTGCCGCGTTGTCCAGCGCGCTTGCGGCGAAGAGGTTAAGGCTTATATGATAATCCGCGAGCGTTTTTTTCTGGCTTTCGTGGTTTTTACGGACAAAATCTTCTATGCTCCCGCTAAATTCTCCCGACGCGACCTTTGCCCGATAGCTCTCCGCTATCGGCGAGCCGTAACAGTCGGTGCCGGATACGAATATAACGTTGTCCTTTCCTATCCTGTCCCGCAAAAATCTCGCATACGCGTCCGCAAATACGAAAACGCCGCCCACATGTCCGAAATGCAGTTCTTTATTTCCGTAGGGCATTCCTCCGGTTATAACTGCCTTTTTCGGAAATTCGGGGCGGTTATCTTTGGACGGTTTGTTGTTTTTATATTCGTTGTGCTCCAAAATAAACACTCCTTCTTTTGTTCATATACCAGTATTCTACCACAAAATCACTTGATTGTCAATGATAGGGTAGCGCGCTTGATTTTATCCGTGTAGTGTTACAATAGATGTGAGACCAAAAGATAAAAAAGACAAGGAAAAAGTGATCGATTTCTGTTAGAATAAAAT
>CANRII010000051.1 GCA_947630685.1 uncultured Ruminiclostridium sp.
CGCCGGCATCGACTCGATCCGCACCATCGGCGACCTTTACCAGCTGCCCTTTAGCGGAGCCGCCTATACAAGGGTTGCAGGGCATATTTGCTATTGCGTCCAGGCTAAGCGTGAACACGGCGGTGCTGCACCCCAGCCTTGCCGCGGCCAAAGCAGATTCGCAGCCGGCGTGTCCGGCTCCTATAACTATCACATCGTAACTATCAAGCTCATACATATAAACATCGTCCTTTGTTCTACGTGGAACAATCTGCAAAATTTTATCCGCCACAAAGGACGGATAAAACTATTTTTATTCTTCTTCATCCTCCGGCTGAACGTCCGCTTCGATGACTTCGTTCTGCTCCTCTAACTCCGCGGCGCGTACCGCCTCCTCGCTCGCCTGCTCGACTTCCTCAATGTCCGCCGTTTCGTCGTGCTCGGTGCGTGTAAAGGTAACTACCCTGTCGTCGCCGGAAAGCCTCATCACCCTGACGCCGCTCGCATAACGTCCCATGACCCTCAGATCGTTGGCGCGTATGCGGATTATTACGCCGTCGGTGCTTATCAGAATAACGTCGTCGTCCGTCTGGATAGAACGTATACCGCAGACGTACCCCTTTTCCTCGCCGGTCTTGTAGTTCTTAAGCCCGTTTCCGCCGCGGTTTTGTAAACGGTAGCTGTCCAAAGACGTGCGCCGCCCCATTCCCTTGTCGGTAACGGTAAGTATCGTCATGTTGTCGCCGTAGACCTTAGCCGCGCCTACTATATGATCTCCCTCGTGCAGCTTTATAGCGCGCACGCCCATCGCGGTACGCCCCATGCTGCGTATCTTATCCTCGGTGAAATGTATAGCCATGCCGTCATGCGTAGCTATGATTATCGAGCTGTCGCCCTCGGTAAGATGCGCCGCCGCTATCTCGTCGCCCTCAGCCAGCGAGATCGCACGCAGCCCGTGCTTTCTGATGTTCTTGTAGTCGCTCAGCGGCGTCCTCTTTATCTTGCCCTGCTTGGTAACGCATATAAAGTATTTGTTCTCGGCAAAATCGGAGGTCTTCATCATCGCGGCGATACGCTCTCCCTCGCTGAGCTGCAGAAGATTTACTATGTTCGTTCCCCTGCTCTGCTTGGAACCCTCCGGTATCTCAAAGCATTTCAGCTTGTACATGTTGCCGAGATTGGTAATAAATAAAATATTGTCGTGGGTGGAGCTGATAAACATATCCTCCACAAAATCCTCCTCGCGCTGCTTCATGCCGGATACGCCCTTGCCGCCGCGCTTTTGGATATTGTATACCTCCATCGCCTGACGCTTGATATACCCGATGTTGGTATAGGTGAGCACGCATTCCTCCTCCGGGATAAGATCCTCGATATCCACCTCGCCGCTCACCGGTTCGATGGAAGTCCTGCGCTCGTCGCCGTATTTCTTCTGTATATCGGTTATCTCCTCGTTGATTATGCTGCGTACCTTTTCATCGCTGGAAAGTATTTCCATATACGAATGTATCTTGTCAACTATATCCGCCAGATCGGAAATCACCTTGTCGCGCTCCATTCCGGTCAGCGCGCCGAGTCTCATCTGTACGATAGCCTCCGCCTGCTCCTCGGAAAGACCTATCTCATGCTCGAAGCTCACCTCGCGGTAATCGTCGCCCATAGCGCGCTTTAACAGCACCGAAAGGTCGTCCTCCTTGAACCGCTCCATCAGCCTTTCCTTGCCCTCCGGTACCGTCTTGCTGGCGCGAAGTATCGAGATGACCTCGTCTATATTGTCTATCGCAAGCAAAAAGCCCTGTAAGATATGCGCGCGATCCTTTGCCTTGCCAAGGTCGAACCTCGTGCGCCTTACTATTATCTCTTTCTGGAAATCTATGTAGTTGTCAAGTATCTCCGTTAAGGTGAGTATCTTCGGCTCTCCGTTTACTAAAGCCAGCATGATAACGCCTACCGTGTCCTGAAGCTGGGTAAAGCTGTACAGCTTATTCAGCACCACCTGAGCGTTAGCGTCCCGCTTAAGCTCTACAACTATTCGCATGCCGTCTTTATCGCTCTCGTCGCGCAGATGGTTTATACCCTCTATCCGCTTATCCTTCATCAGCGTGTCCATGCTTTCAAGCAGTCGGGTTTTGTTCACCATATACGGTATCTCGGTGATGATTATTTTGGTCTGATTGCCTTCCTCGACTATCTCGGTGCGGCCTCTTAACGTTATCTTTCCGCGTCCGGTATAATATGCCGAGCGTATGCCGCTGTACCCCATGATAACGCCGCCGGTCGGGAAGTCCGGCCCTTTTATATGCTCCAGCAGCTCTTCTAAGCCGCAGTCGGGGTTTTCAAGTCTTACCTTTATCGCGTCACATACCTCGTTGAGATTGTGCGGCGGGATATTAGTAGCCATACCTACCGCGATACCGGTAGAGCCGTTCACCAGCATATTCGGGAATTTGACCGGCAGCACCGTCGGTTCTTTCAGCTTATCGTCGTAGTTCGTGCCCCAGTCTATGGTATCCTTGTTTATGTCCTGCAAAAGCTCCGAGGCTATCTTCGCCATTCTCGCCTCGGTATAACGGTAAGCGGCAGGCGGATCGCCGTCTACCGAACCGAAGTTTCCGTGTCCGTCTATCAGCGGGTATCTAAGCGAAAAGTCCTGCGCCAATCTCACCAGAGCGTCATACACCGACGCGTCGCCGTGCGGATGATATTTACCCAAAACCTCTCCGACCGTGTACGCGCATTTGCGGTAAGGGTTGGAATAGGTGTTATTGGATTCGTTCATGGTGTAGATTATACGGCGGTGCACCGGCTTAAGACCGTCCCTGACGTCCGGCAGTGCACGGGAAACTATTACCGCCATGGAATACTGGAGAAAGCTCTCCTTCATTTCCTTTTCTATATCTACCTGTATCAGCTTTTCATTTGTCGTGCTGAAATCTCTGTTGCTCGTATCTGTTCCGCTCATAGCTTTCCTTTCCTCTTCGTTTATCAGAGTATGGCTTTATCTGTCAGTATCTCACGCAGCTTTGTCTGCTCGTCGTCGGATAAACACCGCTTGGGATATATGTATATAAGCCGCTTATTTACATAGATCAAAAACATCTCTTCGGTTTCCTGCGCGTCTATTAGGTCGGTGCCGAACCTATAAACGCTTACCTCCTGGCGCTCTTCCCCATCGCTTACGACAATATCCGCGTTTTTTTCGACATTATCAGTATTTTCGACGTTTTCTGCATTCTCCTCGACATTCTCCGCATTTTCGACGTTTTCTGCGTTCTCCTCGACAATATCCGATTTTTCGATATTATCCGCACTTTCGACTTTCTCCGCATTTTCTTCGACATTATCCGAAACCGGCTCGTCCTCGATAATGCAGGTGGTAACTCTAAGCTCCGACGGATATATCTCAGTTATATAGGTCTCCTCCGCCAGCGCGCTTATCGACTCTAACATCTTGCGCCGTATCTGAAACGGTTTATACCAGCTGTAAAATATCATGCCCGCCGCAAGTCCCGCGATAACGTAACCGTAAAAATTCGAGGAATTTCGTATCATTATATCCACGCCTAACACGAACGCCACCGCGTAAACTATCGTGAAGATGACCGTCCGTTTAAGCTGATACTTTTTCCAAAACAGCATGAATCCCTGCGATATCTCGTCCAGCGTCATACTGTATTTTATCTCTAAGAGTTTTTCTTCCATCTGAAACCCTTTCTTTATCCAAGCACAAATATTACCACTCCGGTGGCAGCGCAGACTATCGCCGCAATGCAGGAGATCACCGCGTCACGGTATTTTTTCTTCTTAAAGAAGATAGGAACGTTTATCCCCGCGGTAGCGCACAGTACCAAAAGGCAGAGCGGTAAAAACAGCCGCATTTCCAGCGAGCCGGTCAGCAGGCAGAACACCGCGAAAAGCCACATGAACCCGCACGCCCAGATACAAAACTTCCTCACCGACACGAACGGCGCGAGCTGCTTTTCTAATTCCTGCTCCTCCGCCATTCTTATAAGCGCCTCTTCCTTTTCCTCGGCGTCGGTCATATATTGCTTTTTCTGGTGCTCTATCTGTAATTCCTTACGCTGTCTTAATAACTCTTTCTGGTCGGTAACCTGTTCGTTCTCCGGCTGTTCGACCGTTTTATTTTCAGTATCCATATAAGCTCCCTTGAAGATCAGATATCAAGATCCTTAACGTATTTTGCATTAGTTTCTATAAACTCTCTTCTGGGTTCTACCTTATCCCCCATAAGTATCGAGAATATCTCGTCCGCGCGTGCGGCGTCCTCCATAGTGACTTTTATCATCGTCCTTACTTCGGGGTCCATAGTGGTCTCCCACAGCTGCTCCGGGTCCATCTCACCAAGACCTTTATACCGCTGCACGTCCACCTTTGCGCCGTTCTCGCCGGACAATTCGGTAATAAACATATCCCGTTCTTCATCGCTGAACGCGTATTTCACCTTTTTGCCCCTCGATACCTTAAACAGCGGCGGCTGCGCTAAATAAACATGCCCCTGCTCGATAAGCGGCCGCATGAATCTGAAGAAGAACGTCAGCAGCAGCGTCCGTATATGAGAACCGTCCACATCGGCGTCCGCCATTATAACGACCCTGCCGTAACGCAGCTTGGTAATATCGAAATCCTCGCCCACGCCGGTACCCAAAGCCTTTACCACCGGCGAAAGCTTATCGTTGTTATAGACCTTATCCACTCTCGCTTTTTCAACGTTCAGCATTTTGCCCCAAAGCGGCAGAATAGCCTGGAAACGGCGGTCGCGTCCCTGTTTTGCCGAGCCGCCCGCCGAATCTCCCTCGACGATATAGACCTCGGTCTTTTCCGGGTCGGTATCGGAGCAATCCGCCAGCTTGCCCGGCAGACCGATACCATCCGACACGGATTTTCTCTTAGCCTCCATCGCCTTTTTAGCCGCGTCGCGAGCCGCCTGCGCGTTTATCGCTTTCTGCGCTATTATAGCGATGGTGTCCGGGTGTTCTTCAAAATAATATGTCAGCTTCTCGGTAGCTATTTTATAGACTACCGGACCTACCTCGGGATTGCCCAGCTTGCCCTTAGTCTGACCCTCAAACTCGCACTCCGGCAGCTTTACCGAGATAACGGCGTTTATAGCCTCTCTTATAGCCTCGCCGCTCAGCGGAACGAACTCCTTTGCCTCGTCGGCTTTCTTCTTGGATTTCTTATTGACCTGCGCCTGCTGTTCTTTATAGGTCTTAACGCAGTCGTTTATTACCTTGGTAAGCGCTTTCTTAAAGGATACCTCATGAGTGCCGCCGTCAACGGTGTGTATATTGTTAGCAAACGACCTGAAAGTCTCGCTGTTAAAGTCGGTATTATACTGAAAAGCTATCTCCACCGAAATATCGTCAAGCAAGCCTTCAATATAAACTACGTCCGGGTGTAAAGCGTCCGCGCCGCGCTTTTTTTGCAACCATTCGACATAGCTTATTATACCGCCCTCGTACATCATTTCTTTGTACTTTATATCGTCGTCGCGGCGGGTATCCGAAAGCGTTATCTTAAGCCCCGCGTTCAAAAACGCCTGCTCGCGCAGTCTTTCCAATAAGGTATCATAATTAAATTCCACCGTATGGAATATAGTCTTATCCGGCTTGAATCTAACCTGCGTGCCGGTCTTATCGGTCTTGCCTATTACTTTCATCAATTCGTCGTAATGGCCGCCGTTAGTGAATTTCTGGTAGTGGATCTCCTTACCGTCGTAAACGGTAAGCTCCAGCCATTCGGACAGCGCGTTTACCACCGACGCGCCCACGCCGTGAAGACCGCCGGACACCTTATATCCGCCGCCGCCGAATTTTCCGCCCGCGTGAAGAATAGTATACACAACGGTGGCCGCGGATATACCCTCCTGTTTTTGTATGCCGGTAGGTATACCGCGTCCGTTATCGGTAACTTCTATCACGTTATCGGGAAGTATCTTAACGTCTATCTGAGTACAATACCCCGCCAGCGCCTCGTCTATCGCGTTATCCACTATCTCGTATACCAAGTGGTGAAGACCGCTCTCGCCGGTAGAACCGATATACATGCCCGGACGCTTGCGCACCGGCTCAAGCCCCTCCAATATCTCTATATCGCTCGCGTTATATTCTTTCTCGACGCGGGTATTGTTTTCTATGTCCTTTATCTCGCCCTCTATCAGAATTTCCTCTTCCTGATCTTCTATCTCCGACTGCTCTAAGATCTCTTCGTTTTCCGCCATCTCAAAAGCTCTCCTTTCACTTTCAAACCTGTTTTCCTAAGCTTATTTCAGCTTCATCGCATACTATATTAATTATACCTCAAATAACCCAAAAAGTCAACCCTTTAAGGGCTTCGCCCATGGGGACTCCGTCCCCAAACCCCTTTATGGGGGCTCTGCCCCCAAACCCCCGCAAGGGAGCGGGTCGCTCCCTTGACCCTGACGATTCTTGTTGTAACATATCTGAACAGCTGCGAAAAATAAACGTAACGATTCTGTATGAACGTCTTTTACAAAAGCAAACTCGAACAAGGGACAAAAACAGCCCAAAAGAATCGGCGTGGATAATATGAACTGACATGTTCATGTTATAAAGAAAACATGAACATCTACATTCTTTTCTTTATCGTCATCACCGAAACATTAGTAACATAAACCAGCTTTTTACACACCACAAAGCTCTTCGGCATCTCATAGGAAACGTAATATATCTTACCCTGCTTTTGCAGTCGGGAAAGGTACTCGTTCACGTCCTTATTGACAGAAGTCTTTTCTATATCAAAAACCCCTATAATATCCTTTTCGTCAACGCTGATATTACCGCCGATATGAATATACATACAAATACCTCAAAGCTCTTTGAAAGTCCCTTTTTCCACGTTCCATACTTTACCGTTTGTCAATTTTTTAAGCTCATCTATATTACAGCAAGTAATAAACACCTGAGAATTTACAATATTGTTAAGAATAAAATTCCTGCGCAGACCGTCCAGCTCGCTCAAAACATCGTCAAGTATCATTATAGGAGTTTCGCTGCGCTCCCGTATCATTTCCGCCTCCGCGAGCTTAAGTACCAAAGCGGTGCTGCGTTTTTGCCCCTGGCTGCCGTAGGTCTTAACGTTCCTGCCGTTCAGCGTAAATATCATATCGTCCCGATGAACGCCGAGCAGGGTATATTTATGGACAAGCTCTTTATAGAAGCTGTCGGAAAGCCTATTATAATACTCGTTATATAAGCCGTTTATCTCCTCCGCCTTAAGGTCGTATCTGTCGAAAATACTCGAATAATATTTCATACCCAGCTTTTCCCTTTCGGAGGAAAGCTCGTCATACAATTTCGCCGCAATAACTTCGAGCTTGGAAAAATATTTAAGTCTGCCGTAGGTAACGTTCAAGCCCTCTCCGGATAAAATTTCATTCCAGCTGTCTATCTGCGGTCTTATCAAAGAAATATCGCTGTTTTGATTTATTCCAAACAGTATATTATTTTTGTTTTTTAACGCTTTGTTATATCTCGACAATTTTTTCAGATGTACCGGCGTCTGCATCATAGCCACGCTGTCAAGATAATCCCGCCGCATATCGGGATTGCCCTTTATAAGCTCCAGATGATCCGGAACAAATACGACGTATTTTAACACGCCGTATAATTCCATCGCGCTTTTAAGCGGAAAACCGTTATACAAAAGCTCGCGTTTATTATTACTAAAAGTATATTCTATTAAATTTTCACTCTCTGTATTATAATTTGTAGTGAAATACATCTTGATATTTATATCCGGTTTTTCCGATTCAAAAGGAATAAACGCGCTCGGGCGGCTCCCTCTGAAAGAAGGACCCATGCAAAGACTTATAGCCTCGCATAGGTTGGTCTTGCCCTGCGCGTTTTCACCGCAAAATATGTTCATATTTTTATCAAATATGAACTCATGTTCTTTTATATTACGAAAATTTTTAACGTAAAACCTTGTAATAGTCATAACTTATTCCGAAACGCAGCAATATTCCCTGCCGTCAAGTGAAACGATATCCCCGTTGTACAGCTTTTTGCCGCGCATTGTACATACTTCTTTATTTACGTGAACATTACCCTGCTGTATAAGCAGCTTTGCCTCCCCGCCGGTATCGCATTCCCCGCAGAATTTTATAAACTGCTCCAGCTTTATAAACGGAGTATGTATTTTAACTTCTGTCATATTTAAGTAATTTCTCCTTTTAAGTACCAAAGCGCAAAATCCAGATTTATTCTTTTCTCATATATTCCAATGTCACCGTTTCATTATCATACGGTATCATGATGAACAGAAAAGGCTCGTCGATGACGTATACCGCCCTTAATTTCTCGCCGTTTATCGTCATTTCGATGACCTCGTCCGGTCTGAGAGTATATTCGACGCTTTCGCCGTTTATCGTCAATCTGCCGTCGCCGGTTATATTCATTACATCTCCGTCCTCGCGCTGCCAGCTGCCAATTATTCTGGAGTCGTTTACCTCGGCTTCTCCTGTATTAGAAAATATCACCGCTAATACTATCATAGTTATTATACAGATAGTAATTATAATTATCATTATAACAAGCGGTAATCTACTCTTCTTCAGACTCGTATTTTTTTTGCTGTGCTTTTCGACATATTCAAAAATATCAAAATCTTCGTCGAATTTCCTCGGCAAATTATTCGATATAGTTTTCTTCTCCGAATTTATAATTCCCTCCGCCTTATCATCTGTATTTACAGAATTGTCGGAAGTAGTCGAAGAAATATCTTTATTGTCTGAACTATCGGATTTATTTACGGAAGTATCTGAATTGTCAGAACTATCAGAGATAGTCACAGAGATATCTTTATTATCTGAACTATCGGATTTATTTACGGAAGTATCTGAATTGTCAGAACTATCAGAGTTAGTCACAGAGATATCTTTATTATCTGAACTATCGAATTTATTTACGGAAGTATCCGAAATATTTGAATTATCCAAAGTAGTCACAAAAGAATCCAAAGCATTAGAATTATTAACGCGATCATTATTGTTTACACTTTCCGAAGTTTTTATTTCGTTTTTATTCTCGTTCATATCAGCGTCTTCTTATCGGGCTTACTATAAAGGTAAAGCTGTCGCCCTCCAGCGGGGTTATCTTAAGCGCCTGAACGCCGGAAGAGATAACGTAAAATTTGACCTTATCGCAGCCGGTATTTTTCAAAGCGTCCAGTAAATATTTTGCATTAAAGGAAATTTCCAGCTTTTCATCGTCATATTCGACCGGCATTTGCTGATCTATCTTACCTATCGGGCTTTCACAGTTTATTTTGAGCATATTATTTTCAAAGGTAAGATTTACCGACGCATGGAAACGCTCGGTTATCAGCGTCAAGGTTCTTTCAACGCATTCGATAAGCTCGCGCACTCCTACCGTTGCCTCTTTTTTCGCCTCATAGCCGAGTATCTTGGTATAATCGAAAAATTCTCCCTCTAAAAGTCTTGAAAAGATGGTATATTTATCTATGCTGAAAATGCACTGGTTTCTATCCACCGAAATGGTGGCGACTTTATCTTCATCGTCGCTGAGCAGCCGCAGTATCTCGCTCAAGGTCTTGCCAGGCACTACAAAGTCAAAATCCTCGTGCAGCAGAGCTTCCTTGCGCAAAGCTATCCTTATACCGTCCACCGAAACGACGTTCAGATTATTATCTCTTATATCGAAGTATGAGCCCATAAGCACCGGCTTTGTGTCTATCGTAGCTATCGCGTGCAGGGTCTGGCTTATCATGCTTTTAAGCAGCGGTTCGGATATTTCAAAGCTTTCTCCCCTGGTAAGCTCGGGTATCAGCGGATAATCCTCGCTGCTTATCCCCATTACCGAATAAACGACGCTGCCGCCGCTGATATTGACCTTAAGCCCGTCGGTCTGCTCAAAGGTTATATCTCCGTTAGGCATTCTTCTTATCATATCGCAGATGAGCCGGCTGTTCATGACAAGCTCGCCGTCCTCTATGCCGTTTACCTGAATATTGGTCTTTATCCCTATTTCAAGGTCATAGCCCGTTACGGTGAGGATAGAGCCTTTAAGGGTGAGCAAAATTCCCTCCAGCGCGTTTATTACCGACTTTGTGGACGCTGCCTTTGCCGTGGTGGCAAGCGCGTCTATTATATCCGATTTCATAACGGAGAATTTCAGCATTTTATTTTTTCCTTTCGTATCAGAATTTTTACGTTAGTTTTTTTTCAACTGCCGATCTTATTTTGAAATTCTTTCGCGGCAGCGAATTAAATAATATAATATTATATTTTTTTTGGGGGCGGCGGTGGAGGCGGTCAGTTTTGTGGAAAACTCCGGACATCCGCCGGACAAGCCGAAAAACGGGTTTTGGTACAGGTTGAAAATTGGACGGGCTTTAGTTAAAAAATGTCGAAAATGTTTCAACACATTTAACATTCAACAGTTTAATACTTTTTTCGCGGTTGAAACTTAACAACTTGTTGAAAATATGCCGTCCTTTTTTCAGCGGTTATTAAGGCTTATGCTTTTTACAAGATCCTCCACCATGCTCTTAAAAGAGGGGTCTTTTTCAAGGATAGTTTTTACTTTCGTTATAGCGTAAACTATCGTCGAATGGTCGCGGTGTCCGAATTCCTCGCCTATAAGCGAATAGGAAAGCCCGGTCACGCGGGAAACGACAAATATCGCCACCTGCCGCGCTATGGATATCTGAGCCGAGCGCTTTGGCGAACGTATATCGTCCGCGCTGACGTTGTACGCCTTTGCGACCTCGTTTATTATTTTCTCCACCGTTACCGGTATAGGTTCGTGATTTGAAAGAATATCCCTTACCACCGACTGCGCAGTATTCAGCGTCGGGGTGACGCCGGTCACCACCATAAGGGCGTTTATTTTAGTGATAGCGCCCTCCAGCTGGCGGATATTTGTCTTTAATTTATCGGCGAGATATTCCGTCACGTTGTCCGGCAGGTCTATCTTGAAAAGCTCCGCCTTGCGCTTTATTATAGCGACGCGCGTTTCATACTCCGGCGGGGTGATGTCGGCGAGCAGTCCCCACTCAAACCGGCTTATAAGTCTGTCCTCTATCCCGTTCATCTCTTTAGGGGGACGGTCGGAGGTGAAGATTATCTGTTTATTTTGGTCGTGAAGATAATTAAAGGTGTGGAACATTTCCTGCTGAGTTTCCACCTTATTTGAGATAAACTGTATATCGTCCACCAGCAGCATATCGCAGTTGTGGTATTTCGCCTTAAATTCCTCGGTGCGGTTAGAGCGTATAGAGGAAACGAAGTCGTCGGTAAAGGTGTCTGCGGTGGTATAGATTATGTGCATCTCGGGGTGCAGCCTTTCCATCTCGGTCTTTACGGCGGATAAAAGGTGCGTCTTGCCCAGTCCCGGCTGGCTGTAGATAAACAGCGGATTATATTTCGTGTTGGATTCCTGCACTATCGCTTTGCAGGCGGCGTAAGCGAGCTTATTATTATCCCCTACTATAAAGGTATCGAAGGTGTGCTTGTAATTGCTTTCCTGTTCGCTTTTATCCAGCTTGGTTTTTACGGCTAAGTCGTCCTCTAACTCCTTTGCAAGACCCTCTTCGGTGTCCTCCTCTATGCCGTAATGCTGCTTTTGCTCCGGCGTAAGATCCTTATCGCAAAGTATTTTAAGCTCGACCTCAAAGCCCAGCAGGTTTGAAAACTCGTCCCTCATCAGGTTGCTGAAATTATTATCCGCCATATCGCGGACGAATTGGCTGTTGACGTATAAAAGCACCTGATTGTTATTGAGCTTGAGCGGTCTTATCGGGTCTATCCATAATCTCATTGCGGTAGGAGAAAGCGTCAGCCGCTTTTTCACCTCTTCAAATATATCCGCAAAGGAGTTATATGCACACATTTTTTTCACCTCTGTATCTGAAAAATTACGCTTGAATTTCGTTTGTTTTTTCAAAAGATTAATCAATACAATAATACCATAAAAAGGCGGTATTGTCAAGAGAAAAGCGCCGCCGGAGCGCAAAATATCGCATGAATAAAATCAGGAAAAAAGCAAATAATTTTATCAACAAATTTTTGAAAGGAAAATCCACAATGAAAAAGATAAATTCATTTTATAAGATAATGCTGTGCGCGGCGCTTATATTTACGGCGCTGGCGTCCGCGGTAAATCTCACCGCCGAAAAGACGGTAACTGTATACTCGCAAAAGGGCTCCGAGGGCGCCGAGGTGGAGGCGGTGCAGCGCGTATTATCCGAGCGCGGCTTATTCACCGGGGAGATAACCGGATATTTCGGCGACAAGACCGAACAGGCTATATTAAAATTCCAGCAGCAGCAGGGACTAGAGCAGACCGGAGCGGCGGACGAGGCTACGCTTAAACGATTGGGTATAACTATAGGGCAGCGGCCGGACGCGACTTCGTCTAATATAAGGCTGCTTGCGAGGATAATTTCCGCCGAGGGCAGAGGCGAGCCTTATGTCGGGCAGGTGGCGATAGGTGCGGTAATTATGAACCGTATCGAGCACCCGTCGTTCCCGGATACCCTGGCGGGGATAATCTACGAGAACGGCGCGTTTTCCGCCCTGTCGGACGGCCAGTTTGACCAGCCGGTCGCCGAATCGGCATACGCCGCCGCGCGCGACGCGTTGAACGGCTGGGATCCCACCGGCGGCTGCATATATTATTATAATCCCAGTAAAACAAACAACAGCTTTATGAAGTCAAGACAGGTGCAGAAGATAATCGGGGAACATTATTTCTGCGTTTAACAAGGGCGGCCGCCCTTGGACCCGCTTTTCTCGGGGCTGTCCAAGCCTCGATTAGGGTCTGCCTCTCCTAAAGCTCCTGCGTGCGCTTCCTATGGAGGGCACTTGATAACTCCGAAATACAGTACGTCCGCAACGTTGCTGCTTTGCATTTGGCTACTTGGCGTAAGCATTATAAAGTTCTTTTATTATGTTCCTACGCTTTGGGCGTTGCGTTTTTTCCCACCCACCCGCCCCATTTGTTTGGGGCTCCGCCCCAAGCCCCGATTTTAATTTTTTGATATCGATATACTCATGTTAGCGGACAGTTTATAAACTCGTGCTTTTGAGCTATGTCCTTAATCTCCACCGAGTGCATGTTATTCTCGATCACCTATATATTTATACAAAATTATCCCTCCCCTTTACGGGGAGGGATAATTTTATGAACACATAAGGGGTCTGGGGAGCAATCTGCTCCCCAGCGGGGTTTGGGGCAGAGCCCCATAAAAGTCACCGACAGAGTTTATGATAACTCTTCTTCCCTTTTTTAATAACCGCATACTCACCTATCTCTATCATGAAATTTTCGTCGGTCACCTTTTCGCCATTGACCGAAACGCCGCCGCCGCTTATGTTAGTGCGCGCGTCGCGTTTGGATTGGCAAAGTCCGGTAAGCACCAGCGCGTCCAGCAGGCTTATTTTGCCGTCGGTGAGCTGCTCCTCGGTGAGGGTGGTGGTAGGCATATTCTCGCTGACTCCGCCGGAGCTGAACAGCTTTTTCGCGGCTTCGAGCGCTTTTTGCGCCTCCTGCTCGCCGTGTACCAGCTTGGTAAGCTCGAACGCAAGTATCTCCTTCGCCTGATTTAGCTGCGCGCCCTCCCAGCTTTCCATCTGCTCTATCTCTTCTATCGGCAGGAAGGTAAGCATTTTAAGGCACTTTATAACGTCCGCGTCCGCAACGTTTCTCCAATACTGGAAGAACTCGAACGGCGAGGTCTTTTCGGCGTCCAGCCATACCGCGCCCTTTTCGGTTTTACCCATCTTCTTGCCCTCGGAATTGAGCAGCAGCGTTACCGTCATGGCGTAAGCGTCCTTGCCCAGCTTTCTTCTGATAAGCTCGGTGCCGCCTAACATATTGCTCCATTGGTCGTCCCCGCCGAACTGCATATTGCAGCCGTACTTTTGATACAGCATATAAAAATCGTAGCTTTGCATTATCATGTAGTTAAATTCCAGGAAAGTAAGCCCGCGCTCCATACGCTGCTTATAGCATTCCGCCGCTAACATTCTATTTACGCTGAAATGCGGCCCGATATCCCTGAGCAATTCAACGTAATTAAGCCCTAACAGCCAGTCGGCGTTATTGACCATCAGCGCCTTGCCCTCTGAAAAGTCGATAAACCGGCTCATCTGCTTTTTGAAGCAGGCGATGTTATGGTCGATGTCCTCTTTGGTCAGCATTTTGCGCATGTCGGTCTTGCCGGACGGGTCGCCTATCATGCCGGTGCCGCCGCCGAGCAAGGCTATCGGTTTATTTCCCGCCATCTGCAATCTCTTCATAAGACAAAGCGCCATGAAATGCCCTACATGCAGGCTGTCCGCCGTCGGGTCAAAGCCGATATAAAATACCGCCCTGCCGTTGTCCACCAGCTCGCGTATCTCGTCCTCGTCGGTCACCTGCGCGATAAGTCCTCTTCTTTTAAGCTCGTCGTAAATTTTCATTTTAATTACCATGCTTGCGAAGCAAGCATCTCTCCTTTCAAGTTTTGTGCGTTTTTGCGAAGCAAAATTGCCGACCGTATTCGGCAAAGCTCAAAACGCAAAGTCTTAAAAATTTATTTTTAAGACTTATAACCTTCTCTTATATATAAATAGTCTTACAGCGCGTCCGCTATCCCCAAAATAAGCTGCTCGGTCTTTTCCCAGCCAAGGCAGGGGTCGGTTATAGACTTGCCGTATACCGTGCCGTCAACACTTTGATTTCCGTCCTCGATATAGCTTTCTATCATAAGACCCTTTACCATTCGGCAAATATCATTGCTGTGACGGCGGGCATGCAGCACCTCTTTAGCTATCCTTATCTGCTCTAAATATTTCTTGCCGGAGTTGGAGTGGTTGGCGTCCACTATCACCGCCGGATTTTTAAGCCCCTTTTCGCAGTAAAGCTCGTAAAGAAGGATAAGATCCTCATAGTGGTAGTTCGGCAGCGTCTGATCGTGTTTATTCACCGCCCCGCGCAAAATAGCGTGAGCTAACGGATTGCCGGAGGTGGTCACTTCCCGCCCGCGGTAAATGAAAGTATGCGCCGACTGAGCGGCTTTAATGGAATTGAGCATGACCGATAACGTGCCGGAGGTCGGATTTTTCATACCGACCGGGATATCCAGTCCGCTCGCGGTGAGTCGGTGCTGCTGATCCTCCACCGAGCGCGCGCCTACCGCGACATAGCCCAGCAGGTCGGACAGATAGCGGTCGTTTTCGGGATAAAGCATTTCGTCCGCGCAGGTGAATCCGGTCTGCATAACCGCGTCCAAATGCAGCTTTCTGACCTCGATAAGCCCCTCCAGCATATCCTCCCCGCGCTTAGGGTCGGGCTGGTGTATCATGCCTTTGTACCCCTCTCCGGTGGTGCGGGGTTTATTGGTGTAAATTCGCGGGATTATCAGCAGCTTATCCTTGACGCGGTCGTTGAGCTTTGCCAGCCTGCCTATATAATCCAGCACCGGCTCCGGCTTATCCGCGGAGCAAGGTCCTATTATAAGTATGAACCTATCGGACTGTCCGGTGAAGACCTCCGCTATCTCCTTATCGCGCTGCCGCTTTATCTCTTTTACCTTTTCGCTCGCCGGGAATTGCTTTTTTATCTCCTCCGGCACCGGCAGCTTTCTAATAAAATTCATCGCCATGGTATTACCTCTTTATAAAATATAAACGCCCTCCCGTGCAAAAAGCACAAGAGGGCGAATTATCGCTGTACCACCTCAGTTTATCGGCAAAGCCGACCTTGAAAGCCTTAACGCGGCGAACGGGAACGGTTTATATTCGCTCCGGCTCCGGGGTGTAACTTCGCTCCGCACTCTTACCGCCTCGCACCGTCCGGCGGCTCTCTGAAAAGCTTATGCGGCCTATCTGCCCTTTCTCAGCCTTTAGTCTGTTTTTGAAGTATACCATACTTTATAATTTTTGTCAAGTCTTTTGTGTTTGGATACGAAAATATCAAACCATCTGCCGCGATTTTTTGAATTTACTAACGGGTAGGCATGCGGGAGCCGAGCCCGAGCCGCCTCACGACGATGCAGGCGCATTTTCGTCCCTTTCGGCTTGACAGGCGC
>CANRII010000052.1 GCA_947630685.1 uncultured Ruminiclostridium sp.
CGGCTGGCTTACTTGTATCGGCTGGCTTACTTGTATCGGCAGGTTTGCTTGTATCAGCGGGCTTATCTGTATCGGCGGGTTTAGCGGAAGTTGTCGCGGTGATCTCTTTCCATTCGCTGGACAGGTAGGTGTAACCGAACTGCTCCTCGATCGAAGCGCGAGCTCTTATCATGATATTGTATTCGGTGTTCTCATCAAGACCGTCTATTTTGCAGGATAGGGTATTGCCGTCGGGCACGTCCAGGGGTGTCCAATTATCGCCGTCGCCGTTCTTTTGATAGATTATCTCATAGCTGTCAGCGCCGGGGACCTTGCTCCAACTGAGCTCGATATGATCGGTGCCGACATCTGATGCGGCAAAGTCGCCTATCTGACCTATAACGGCCGTGAAATTTATATCGTTATCCTTTGCGTACTTTTCAGCCGCCGAGCCTAAATAGCTGTAGATAGTCAACTTGTCCGAGCAGCCGTAAAATGCGTTTTCGCCTATATCGCTAAGACTTTCCGGCAGGTCGACTATCTCTAATAAAGAGTCGTTCAAAAAGGCGCTGCCGCCTATTTTCTTAACGCCCTCCGGCAGCTTTATAGATGTTAAGGAAACGCAGTTGCCGAATGCATAGCTGCCTATCTCGGCAACACTTTCGGGGATAGTTATCTCGGCAAGATAGATGCATTTATTGAACGCTTCTTTTCCTATTTCCTTTACATTTTCAGGAATGACCAAAGAGGTAACAGCGGTGCCGGCAAACGCGCCGTTTCCTATGCAGTCAACATTTTCGGGGATATTTATCGAATCAAGATATGCACACATCGAAAACGCATAATTGCCTATATGCTTTACGCTGTCAGGCAGCGTCAAAGAGGAGAAAGTGGTATGACCGCTGAAAGTATAGTCGGCGATACCTATAGTGCCGTCCTTTATCTCGGCTTTTTCAATACCGTAATCACAGCCGATCAGCCAGTTACCGCCGTATTTTAACGCGTCGGTCTGGTCGTTAAGAAAGGCGGTAGCCATAAACGCGCCGCTTCCTATGCTTTCGACGCTGTCGGGGATCGTTACCGATTTAAGCTCATAACAGTATGCGAAAGCCGTATTTCCTATATGCTTTACACCGTCGGGGATAACTACCGACGTAAGATAGCTTAAATTGCTTACTGCCGAATCCGCGATACCTACGGCGCCGTCCTTTATTTCTATTTTGTCGTTGTCGGGGTCGTATTCGCAGTCGATGACCCAGTTTCCTACATATTTTATCGCAGAAGTCTGATCGCCCGTTACAGCGGTATTGTAAAACGCGTCATACCCGATAGTTTCTACAGTATCGGGAAGCGTTACGGAAGCTAATTTAACGCAGTTTGCAAATGCGTTGTTCCCGATCCCTTTAACGCTTTCGGGGATAACAACCGAGGTCAATTCCGTACAGCCGGAAAATGCGTATGAGCTTATTTGTTCAACGGTATCGGGCAGGGCGTATGTACCGCTTTTGCCGCCCGGGCAGGTGATAAGAGTGCAGACGTCTTTATCAAACAGTACGCCGTCTGCCGAAGCGTAAGCGGTATTGTCTTTATCCACGTTTATTTCGGTCAGCTTATCGCAGTTTTCAAAAGCATAACTTCCGATATAGTTTACCTTGGCGGGTATGTCTATCGAAGTCAGAGAAGTACAGCCCGAAAATGCGCCGTATCCGATATCGGTCAGCGAAGCCGGCAATTCGATCTCGGTCAGCGACGAGCATGATCCAAATGCATAGTTTTCTATGCTTGTAACGCTGTCCGGTATATTGACGGATTCCAGTCCCGTACAGTTGTTGAAAGTATTGTAGCCTATATATGCCATGCTGTCGGGAATGGTTATCGAGGTAAGACCTTCGCAGCCGACAAATGCGTCGCTTGCTATCTGAGTTACTCCGTCGGGAATGGCATACGCGCCTTTTTTAGCCTCGGGATACCATACCAAGCAGTCTCCGCTTTTGGTGAGCAGCACGCCGTTTTCCGCCTTATAAGCCTCGTTATCCGCATCTACGGAGAATTTTGTAAAATAGGGGCATTCCGCGAACGCATAACCGCCGATGCCATCCACGTTCTTAGGTATATTTACCTCGGTCAGGTCGTTTTTATAAAAGGCGTATGCGCCTATCTTCGTAACGGTATCGGGTATTAATACCGATGTAAGCCCTTTTTGCTGAAATGCAAAGTTATCTATTGCGGTAACGGTATAGCCGTCCGCCTCGGACGGAATGACAAGGTCTTTCGTTTCTCCCTCGTATCCGATTATCACAGCGGTAACTGTGCCGTCCTTCTCTTCCGTTTCATACTCAAATACATCGTCGCCGACAGTGTAAAAGTAAGAATCTTCCTCTATGATGATACCGTATGCGGCGATCCCGTTACTTTCTGCGGCCGGCTCGGCGTTTACCGTAAACGGCATCGAGCATACCGCTAATATTGCCGCCGCCGTGATAGACGCGGGTAATTTTAATGATCTCATTGTTGCCTCCTACTACTATTAAAAATAAATTTTTCGCATTGTGCAAGCGAATTTGCTGTTGAGGTTATTATACCATAAATTGCGGCTGACTTGTCAGACGCTTACGGCGTAAGCCGTTGGGCGTGAAACGAACAAATTTATGATACAATGTTCTCAGTCGCCTGCGTAAGCAGGCTGCCGCGTAAGCGGCGGAGATTTGACTTGTCAAATCGACTGACTGAGGTTATTATACCACCCGATATTTTGCTTGTCAAGGAGAAAGGGACGAAAAGTATTAAACCAAAAGATGAATTTTCAGGAAATATTTAGTTTTGCACTTGAAAGTCGGCCGCGTATGTGATATACTTAAAACAATAATTACGGTGTCATTTCCTGCCAAACGGCAGGACGTTTACAGAAAGGACAAGAATATGCAGAATATCTACAAGATCCACATGGGCGCGGCAAACTGCCCGGTAGACCTCGGCGACGGCAGCGAGAGGGGCGAGTACGTCAATCAGGACTACATAATCAACAAGCTCGGCAGACCTCACCGCGCGGTCAATCTGATGTATTGCTATTACCCGAAAGATGAGACCTGGCCGGTACGCGCAAGGTACGCTTTCGCCGACAGGGAGATAGCTTTCCAATGGGATTATCCCTACGACGATTATTTTCCGTATATGGGAGGTATCGGAGGCAGCACCGACGGCGAGCCGTTCACCTGTATGCAGGACGTAAGGCGGCACGGGCAGGACGTTATACTTACGCTGACCGTCGATCCCACGTTACCGGACGAATATCTGGTGAAGATAGCGCAGGAGATAAGACCTTACGGACGTATCCAGGTAAGGATAAATCACGAGGCTACCGGCGACTGGTTCTCCTTTACAAAAAGGGCAAGCTACGCGGATATCGCGCAGTTCTTTATCCGTTTTCATAACATAATAAAGAAAGAAGCTCCCAACGTCAGCACTATCCTTTGCATCGGCGGAGTCGAACATCCCGAAAAGGGCGGCGTTATCGAGATGGAGGAGGAGTTCGCTCCGGCGGTAAAGGTCGCAGATATCTGGTCGGTGGACAAGTACATGGCGCTGCATTGGGGCTGGCCGTTCGACGTTGCCGAGGTGGGCGGAAACTCTTTCAGCCGCAGCAAGGTGGAAACTACCTATCAGCTCACCAAGCTCTCCGAAAAGCGTTATAAAGAGATATGCGGCGGCGTTAAAAAGCCGATGGTAATGAGCGAATTCAACGCAGACGGCGACGTTACCGGACCTTACGACCAGGCGCAGATGGTAAAGGATTTTGTAAAGCTGCTCAAGGAGGACAAGGATCAGGGCTGGTTCAACGGCTTTACTTTCTATCAGTTCCGCGACAGAGGCAGATTGGGACTTGAGATAGAGGACCCGAACAATCCCGACTGCGGTATAGAGCAGCCGGTACTTGGCGCATATAAAGAGATAATCCACGACGAATATTTTAAGCCTAAGACCGAGCGCACCGGCGACGCAGCTTTCCCGATAAAATTGCGCTGGGGCGGCAGCGAGGACGCGGAGGGCATAGAGATACCGCTTGAATTTGAGAAAGCTCCGGTGTTCTGCGAGGTGACCTTTGACGGCGAGGACGAAAACTTGAATCTCATGATGGAGATAAACGGCAAGTGGTTTTACAAATCGCCGCAGGCAAAGACGATAGATCTCATGCCCGCATTTTTTGAAAAACCGCTGGACGGCGCGAAGGAGCTTACGCTGAGGATATTCGCACCTCCCGCAAGCGGAATGAACGATCCCGCCGACGGAGAGGACTGGCTTACCAATTCCTATACCACCATTCATAAGCTGCCGAATATCAGGATAAGATTCGCTCCGATAGTTGAATAAAACTAATAAAACAGCCTCCGATACAAGAGGCTGTTTTAGGTTTAATAAGGAGAATAGTATGGGAAAAATTTTAGAAATGATAAAAAAGCAGACGGACGCTAATTTTGTAAACCTTATCACCGCTGTATTCTATAGACCGGTTGGATAACGGACTTTATGATGAATAGATCAACATGAAACGGCGGCCGAGTATTAAAAAGCGCATAAAAGAATGTAAGAGAAAACGGCAGAAAACGCTTGATATTTCATATCGATTATTTTTTTGAAATGACAATCAAGAAAATAAGAGAAAGAGAGAAAAACGCAGAGAAATAACGAGAAATACAGCTATATTTGAAAATCACCCCAAAAAACTATTGACAAGAAAGAACGCTTTGTGTATAATATAGAGGTTCGCTGAAAACGGCAGGGCAGGCATACGTAAGCCTAACCTGCGTTTTGATAACAAAAACAAGAAAGGAAAAAGAAAAATGTCAACTTACATGCCTAATCCACAGACAGTAGAGCGCAAGTGGTACATTCTTGACGCGGCAGGCAAGCCGCTCGGACGTGTTGCCGCAAAGGCCGCTCATATTCTCAGAGGAAAGCACAAGCCCACATTTGCTCCGCATTGTGACTGCGGCGATCATGTAATAATCATCAACTGCTCCAAGGCGGTACTCACCGGCAAGAAGCTGGATAAGAAGTATTACAGATGGCACACCGGCTACATCGGACATCTTAAAGAAGTACAGTACAGAAAGCTGATGGCTGAACAGCCCGAAAAGGCTATGAAGCTCGCTGTAGAGGGAATGCTTCCCGACAATACCATCGGACGCAAGGCAGCTACAAGAATGCGTCTTTATGCAGGCCCTGAGCACAAGAATGCCGCTCAGAAGCCGGAAGAATATACACTTTAAGGAGGGATAAAAATGTACGAATCAAAGCCTTATTACTACGGAACCGGCAGAAGGAAGCATTCTGTCGCAAGAGTACGTGTTTATCCCGGCAGCGGAAGTATCACAATAAACGGCCGTGACATAGACGACTATTTCGGTCTTGATACTCTTAAGCTGATAGCACGTCAGCCTCTGGCTCTTACCGGGACTATGGATAAATTTGATATAATCTGCACAGTCGCAGGCGGCGGCGTTACCGGTCAGGCGGGCGCTATCCGTCACGGACTGTCCAGAGCGCTGCTCCAGTACAGCGACGAGCTTCGTCCGGTGCTGAAGAAAGCAGGCTTCCTTACCCGCGACCCGAGAATGAAGGAAAGAAAGAAGTACGGTCTGAAAGCCGCCCGCCGCGCTCCGCAGTTCTCCAAGCGTTAAGGTATTATTTCAAAAAATATTGTATACAAACCTCTCTATCGGGATACCGGAAGAGAGGTTTTTATACTGGGTAATTGAGAGTTTTATCTTTCTTGACATATAAGGGCGTTTTTGCTATAATTTATTATATAGAGAATATAACGCGACAGGAGGTCAGGCTATAATTGGCAGAGAAATTCCAACCGTCCGAGTCCTTTCGTGTAACCGCGCTTTTGGCGGTCACGGGAGGCTTTCTTGACGCTTACAGCTATATTGCGCGCGGCGGAGTGTTTGCTAATGCCGCGACCGGAAATATCGTCCTGCTCGCGCTGAATCTGTCACAAGGCAATTTTCAAAGGGTGCTGTACTATCTTTTTCCGATAGCGGCATACTCCGCCGGTATAATTTCGGCGGAATTGATACGGCGGCGCTTTAGCGTCAGCGATATGCGCATCCTCCATTGGCGGCAGCTTGTGGTCGCGGCGGAGGCGGCTATAGTCTGCGCCGTGGGATTTATCCCGCAGGGCGACGCGGATTTTCTGGCGGTGATAGCTATATCCTATATTTGCTCGATGCAGGTGGAGAGCTTCCGCAAGGTGCAGGGAAATCCGTTTGCAAGCACTATGTGTACGGGAAATCTGCGAAGCGCCAGCGAAAACCTCTATAAACGCGTTTTCACCGGAGATAAACAGGCGGGGCATAAGGCGCTTATATATCTGGGGATAATATCCTCGTTCATGCTCGGCGCAATGCTGGGAGGAGCGGCGGCTATATATCTTAAAGAAAAAGCGTGCCTTGCATGTACGATATTTTTGCTCGCGGCGACGGTTTTCATGCTGAAAAAGCCGGAAAACGCCGAGGGTTGATCTTACAGTTCAAAGGAAAAGGGATGAAAGATAATGAAGCAGACGGATATGCTTCACGGACCGCTGCTTAAAAAGATGATAATGTTCGCGCTGCCGCTGGCGCTGAGCAGTATACTCCAACAGCTTTTCAACTCCGCCGATATTGCGGTGGTGGGATTTGCAGGCAGCGAGGCACAAGCGGCGGTAGGCGGCAACAATTCGGTGGTCAGCCTGCTGATAAACCTGTTTGTCGGGATCTCGGTCGGGGCAAACGTGGTTTTATCCAATTACATAGGTCAAAACAGAAAGCAGGACGTGCGCGAGGCGGTGCATACCGTTGTAGTGCTGTCGGTGGTAAGCGGATTTGCGATACTGCTGCTGGGTCAGTTTATCGCGCCGCCGCTGCTAAGACTGATGGACACTCCGGAGAACGTCATAGACCTTGCGGTGCTGTACCTGCGTATCTATTTTGCGGGTATGCCGTTCATAATGTTTTATAATTTCGGCTCGGCGATACTCCGCAGCATAGGAGATACCGCCAAGCCTGTCTACTGCATGATGGTGTCCGGCGTGCTCAATATCGGGCTTAATCTGCTGCTGGTGCTGGTATTTAATATGGGCGTTGCCGGGGTCGGAATAGCTACCCTCGTTTCCAACGCGGTAAGTGCGGCGATAATGCTGGTGTTCCTGCTTCGCGCCGACGAGCTTATCCGCCTTGATTTTCATATGCTCGGGATAAAGAAAAAGCATCTGCTGAAGGTCATAAAGATAGGTATACCCGCGGGAATACAGGGCATGGTGTTTTCTTTGTCAAACGTCACGATACAAGCGCAGGTAAACGGCTTCGGTTCGAACGCCGTCGCGGGCAGCGCCGACGCTGTGAATTTTGAGTTTTTCACCTATTTTATTACCAGCGCGATGAGCCAGACCGTCGTTACTTTTACCGGACAGAATTTCGGCGCGGGACTGCATGACCGCTGCAAAAAGATATTCCGGCTGGGAGTGCTGATAGGCCTTATCGGTACCGGCATTATGAGCATTTCGTTTGTACTGTTCAGAGAAACCATGATACATTTCTTTACCGCGGATCCCGATGTGATACATTTCGCGCTGATACGTATGCTGCATGTGGAATTATTCACAATGCTGCCGATAACTTACGAGGTCTCCGCGGGCGCTATGCGAGGTATGGGTTACTCCATGCTTCCGGCGATACTGACTATAATCGGTACCTGCGCGCTGAGATTCGGGTGGGTGTACGTCGTATTCCCGCTGAATAACAGCTTTGAGCTGCTTATGGACGTATATCCCGTGACCTGGATTATAACCGGCGCCGCGGTCATTATATCGTATTTTATAGTACGGCGAAGAGCTTTCAAAAAGTTCGCAAAAGCTGCTTGAAAATTCAATAACTAAATTAGCTTAAAACGCCCTGATTTATAAGCGGGGCGTTCCTTTATTTGACAAATCATCAATAAAATGCTTCCGGAAAAACAGTATTTTGCACTATTTTTCACCGCCATTTTTATATAAATCTACGAAAAGAACCAACAAAAATAATTTTTTAGCACAAAACAAGACATAGGCGTTTGACATTTAATTTTGGTTGTGTTAAAATATTACTTATAAATTGGCTCAGTTTATCTGTCAAGATAATATACATCATTTGTATTAATTTTCTCATCGGGAGGAACAAAACTATGAAAAAACGTGTTATTGCTCTTATCACATCGTTTGTACTGGTATTGCAGAGCATACTGCCTACCGATCTTACGGCGCTGATTCCGGGATTGTTCGCAGGAGCGGCTTCCTACACCGGCAGGGACTCTAACTGCGTCAGCAGCGTTGACGTGCAGGTGCAGGGCAATGAAGGCACCGGCGCGGTGGACGTTGATATATATGTGAATGTCGATCCTGATGACGATACTATCACCAATACCGTTATCGGTCAGGATGAGAACGGAAACGATATAACCGTACGTAATCTGCGTGAGCAGGTCAGAAAAACATACGAGGAAAGATATGGTAAGGATTTTCCGAACCATCCCGAGGAGCTTGAATCCGGTGTATTCGGTCAGATCCAGGGCATCATGGATGAACTTATGAACCGTTACGGCTGGGTCGATAAAGTCCCGGAGGTAAGCACCAAGCTGCGCGTTAATAAATCGGTAAGCGAGCATGCCGGCAACAAAGAGGTTTCCGAAAAGACTGTCGGCGATATAGATATACCGGCTGATATTCGTGACGGTAAAATAAAGTTTGCCGATAGCAAAAACGGCGCCGAGTACGACGCCGGAGAATGGCATATTAAAGATAACGGCGATTATTACGAGATAGAAGTAAAGCTGAATAAGGATGTGCTTTTCTGGGAACAGGATCCTTTCGGTTTTACTATTAAAACACAGATAAATAATAACGGCGACGACAATATTGAATGGAACGTCGACGTAAAGGAGGGCGACGTTGAGGCGGAAATAGTCGTCGATGCAAAGCGTCCGTCCAAGGCTGACGATTATTCGTTAGAAAAGTCTGCCGGTACGTCGGATTCTCCTTTCGGCATGACATTTACCGCTAAGGTCACCGCTAAAGGTGAGAATACTCTTGCGGGCGGTACCTTTACCGATACCGCCGGACTTAAACCCTCATATCCTCCGACCGATATGGCAAAGCTGTACTCTGTCGAGGTGACATTTGAGGACGGTACGAAAGAGACTATTACCGGTGCCGAACTCGAAGAAATGATCGACGAAGGCGGCAACTTCAATTACAAATTCAAAGATGGAGAAACCAACAAACAAGCTGAATTTGCCCTCCAATACTCCGCTACCAAAGATTACATCGATAAGATGTATGGATCTATGGACAACAAGAAAAACGGAGAAGGAGGAAGCGTAGCAGGAGAGTGGTATCTAAATAAGGCTGACTTTACTCCCGCCGATCCCGACAGCGACCCTAAGCACGCCGAAGCCTATTCCGAAATGGGTAGTGTGAAGCCTGTAGACAAGTACGGTTCGGTGACAACGGGCAGCACTCAGCAGATAGACTGGACGATAACGATAGATGCCGAGAATTTCAGCTATGAAAGTCCCTATTTCTTCGATTATTTCCAAAATGATAATCAGAAACTCGAAGAAGGCGCCACCGTTACCGTAAACGGTCAGAGCTTTACTCTTGATACTACAGTAACGGTTGAAAGCTTTGCGTCTATGACTACAGAGCAGGCAAAGAATGCTCTTAACGGCAAAAAGGCTGTGTTAGTCGAAACCTCCGATGGTAAAAAAGGCTTCCTGCTTGATCTTACCGGAGTTACGCAGGACGGGGAAATTAAAATAACCTACAGCACGGACGCTATCCAGCTTGATGAAGATGGCAACGCTGTCGCAGATAACGACGGCGAGCTGCTGACCGACAAGATAACCGTAGAAACTCCCGACGGAGAAACATACGAAAATACCGATATAAACGGTATAACCGATCATGAAAAGGTGACCACCAAGTCTAATCCGATAGAAAAGATCAAAAACGGATTTGATCCTGGCAGCGGCTTGTTCACCTGGAACTTTACCTTTGATGATATTGCAAAGGAATATGATTATGCGATAATCAAGGATACTCCCAAAGATTCGCAGATATTCCCGGAGCTTTATACAGCGGACGGAAATACGATAGTCCTTTCGGCATACAACAACGAAACGGGCGAGGCTTCCTCCGATGACAACATCACACTTACCTATAAAGGCAGCGACGTGCCGGACGGTGCTTCGGTTACTGCCGATTCACAGGGTTATTATCTGTCTGACGATATGAAAGAGCTTACTATAGTGCTGTATAACGTCACCGGTGAGTATAAGTATACTTTCCAGCTTAAGACCAAGCTTTCCGGCGGTGACTTCCTTAGTGCTGATTATGATATCGACGAGTATTATAAAGACGATGGAAATCACCGCACATGGTATCATCCGGGCAGTCCATATGAGAATTATCTCAGCGGATCAGTACATAATGATGTTTTTGTAGAAACCGACGGCGGCAATTTCACTAGTGCTGCCGATGAAAATGTGTCGGCTGCCCGTTTGTGGAAGAATATCAATAATAATGATTACGGTTATGTAGGCACGGCTGATTTTGTTACAAACGCCAAGAAATATAACGGAACATTCAATTATGAGATAATCGTTAATCCTTATTGCTTTGATATAGACGTCGAGTCTTTTAACGACGTTTTGCCGGTAGGTACCTCTTTAGTAAGCGTTGACGACGTTGTAGTACATGACGGCATATATAACGACAGCGGCACTACCTATACCGGCGATCAGATAAAAACTGTTCTCAATTATGAGATCGAAGACGGAACAGCTCCTTTTAACGGCGGCGAAACGCTTTATAATTCGGATACTATAAACTTTACATTTACCGAAGGAAATAATATAAATAAATGCTATGTTATCCATCTTACCGTTAAGGTGGACGATGACTTTGCGGAAGATTTCCTCGGCGACAGTACTAAACCCGAGGTACAGTTCAAGAACCATACCACTCTGACCGGTGAGATAAACGGCAAGCCGTTCACCGATACTCAGGCGGCAAACGGTATAGTTCAGTACGACGACGTTACCAAGGAGGGTTCGAAAGATTCTATCGGTACCGCAAATGCTATAAAGTGGGTAGTAGAATTCAATCCTGCCGGAAAAGACATGGGCGGTATGACCATCGTTGATGATCTCACGGGTACCGGTCTTAGAATGGTAATGCGTGATGATGAGCTGAACAACTTGTGGGACAACGATCAAGGCAGAACAGCCACCTACTTTAAGGTAGAATATTACGGCAATAAACCCGACAGCTGGAACGGTCAGGGCTACATAGATATTACGGATCAGTTCAAAAAGATCGTCAACTTGGGCGGTTTCCAACTGTTTATCGATAAGGATAGCGAATACAAGAGCACCCATTTGCGTATAACCTTCTACACCAAGATAAATAGTGATGCTAATAAAGAGAGGCAGACAGAATTTAAAAACAGGCTTAGACTTGAGGTCACAGGCACAAAAGAACTTGAAGGCAACTACAGCAGCGAAAGTTTGTCCGGCGTCCACCTTGCTTATCAATCGTGGTCATCCGGTTCAGGTTCAAACAATTTGACTCTGAAAAAGGTGAATGAAAAAGGAGAGCCTCTTGACGGAACCGAATTCGAGCTCAGCTTTGTTTCTGAGCTCGGTGAGCAGACTCTTCCACCGATAACTACCAATGAAGAGGGCTTAGCCGGTATCGACACTCTTCCGTGGGATACCCTTATCACAATAACCGAAACTAAGGCGCATGAAGGCTATGAGCTTGATCCTACTCCGAGATATGTTGTATTTATTTCAAAGGAATTCGCCGAAAGTTATGACGGAGGTCTTGAAGAAGCCAAGGAGTGGTTCGAAGAACAATATCCGGATTATAAAATCACATTTGCCGATGATAGAAGCAATATCTTTATAGATAATATAATTAACTATCCCGAGCCCGTCGACGAAAAAACCGCTTCCGTCACCTTAAACAAGGTTTGGTACGGATTTGACCCTGCCGAACTTTCCGAAGATGAAATAAACAAATTCATTAAAGATACTGTATTCGCGCTCAAAGACAACGACTTGCAAGATACAGTCAAGACCGATACTCTGACGTGGGATTCCGACAAGGGCGTGCTGACCTTTGACGATCTTAAGGCCGGCAAGACCTACACCATCACCGAGACCAACTCTTCCGATGGCTATGTGAAGTTTGACGGTACGATCACCGTTAAAGTCGATGACGAAGCAAATGTAACCATTACCGTCGACGGTGAAGACGCTGAAGATGTCGATGTAGTTGGAAATGTATGTACTATAACCAACTATCAGCGTGGCAAGATAAGGGTAGATAAGACCTTCGCGGGAGTAGAGCTTTCAGAGCTGCCCGACGATGAGCTTGCAAAGCTTAAAGAGACCGAGTTCACGCTTTACACCGATAAGGATCGTCTGAACAAATACGGTTCTGTAACGCTTAGCGGAGATAAGAACGGACTTTACGCCGAGTTTACCGATTTGCCTTACAGTAGTTACTATCTTGAGGAGACTGCCGCGCCCGATGGTTTCAAAAAGAGCGATGCTGTTTACCTGTGCGAAGTAACCAAGACCGGCACTACCTACAAGCGTTACACCGATGATGAAACGGCTATGGGACCGGTAAGCTCGACCCTTTCCATTGAGAATGAGGCTGCAAAGACCGGCAGCATAATCGCGGATAAGACTTTTGGCGATCCCGAACGACCCGACGAGATAACCCCGGATATGCGTGAAAAAACCGAGTTTACGCTGTATTACTACGATGAAGCTCTGAGCGATGTTGTCGACACCAAGAGCCAGAGCCTTAACGAGGGAAATCAAGCGGTATTTGAAGACCTTAAACCCGGCACTTATTACCTTGCGGAAACTGCGGCGGCTGACGGCTATCTGCTGGACGATACTGTATATAAGTGCGTAATAGACGAGGAAGGCAATACAACTTATTATAATATAGACGATGAGCAGCAAGCGCAAGAAAAAGCAGCTTTTGTCAACGAAAAGATAAAGCTGGTTATAAATAAGCAGTATAAGGATTGGGAGGATCTCGGCTTTGACTTTGCAGATCTGGCGATAAAAACGAGCTTCGTACTCAGCAGGGTAGAGCTCGACAATACGCAGACCCCGCTTGCCGAGGCAAGTCCCGATCCCGTCACCGGCACAGTTACCTTTGAGACCGGAATGGCCGGATATAACGGCAGCGTGATCCTTACAAAGGGCACATATGTAATAACCGAAACCAAGGCGCCCGAGCGTTACGACAGCAAGGTATACGCCGAGGGATACAGCTTCACCATTGATGAGGATGGCAATGTCACTTATTCGGCCGAGGGCAAGCCCGGCGTCGGTGCTATGCCTTTCCTTAACGAATACGAGTATCGTCCCGCAGCGATAGAGTTTACCAAAGAGTATGTCGGAAAAGATTTCACCGGCATGAGTGTAGACAAGATAAACGAGTGGCTGTCCGGTACTGTATTCGGAATTTATCAAGGCGCTACGCTGCTTGCTCAGACTCATCCGGTATGGGATCCGGAAAGCAAAAGCGCAGTTGTTAAATTTGATAGTGAAACGCTTAAATTAAAGCTAGACGGAACAATATACACAATATTTGAGACCAACACCTCGGAAGGCTATGAGAACGCCTCCGGAACCTATATAACAGTCGAGTTTGACGACAAGGGCAACGCAACGTATTCCACCGTTGTCGGAGATGCTGCACCCGTTCCCGCAGAAGAACCGGTAGTTATAAAGAACACCGAGATAACGGTTTCTTCCGATGTGATGCTGTATAAGCAATTCACCGACACCAAACTGTCCGAGCTTACCGCCGAGCAGCGTCAGGAGCTTGTTGATTCTACCGAGTTCACGCTGTACAGCGACAAGGATTGCACAATCAATATAGTAAGCGGAGAAGCGAATGTTGATCTTGATAACGACCGGATCGAGTTTGTATTCAAAAGCGATAAGATCAAGCCCGGCCAAGATTACTATATCAAGGAGGCACAACAAGCTCCCTACTACACCGAAGCAGACGGAAATAAGGTAAGCTTCACCCCGGACTCTAGGGTGATAAAGGTTACTGTTTCTTCGGACGGTAAAGCTGTCGAGTATTCGATAGACGGAGCTGCTGCAAGCAATGAGGTAAAGACTGTCGTAAATATCAAGGTAGTTGAGATAAAGCCCGTCGATATCGAATTTACCAAGGAATACCAAGACAGCGACGGCAGCAAGTTAGCTATCGGTGCGCTTGGCGATAAGGTGCTTGAAGACACGGTATTCACCCTTACAAAGGGCGGCGCGACAGTTGACACACAGAAGCCGGGCTCTGACGGAAAAGTCGTATTCAAAAAGCTTTTCGACGGAGTATATACGCTGTTAGAATCCGATTCGGCAGACGGCTATAGACAGAGCAAAGCGGTATATACCGTTACCGTAAAAGACGGCAAGGCAGAATTCGACATGACCGCCGGCACGGCAGCCGATGCTTACTCTAATGATGATGGAATACCGATATTCATCAATAAGAAAATGCCGCTTGAGATAGAGATCAACAAGAAGTATGTGGATGCGTCCGGTGAGATCGAGCTTAACAATATCGCACAGAGCGCACGTGAAAAGCTGCAAGCCGAAACAGAATTCACCCTCTACAATTCCGCAGATTGCAAAGACGCCGATAAGGTCGCTGTTACCAACGGACTGGTATACGACGAGGACAGCAAGAAGATGTACGTCCGCTTTGACAGCACCGACGGTATTGCTCCCCAAAAATCTTATTGGGTAAAGGAGACCAAACCGCCCGAGGGATATGATATCAGCAGCGATATCATAGAGGTTTACATCGATGAAGACGGCGTTGCATACTACGGCGCAGATAAGCATGTAGAAACTCCGGAGGTAATCAACAACAAGCATTACGAAGCCGGAAATATCGAGATAATCAAGATATATGCAGGCGCAGAGCCCGACGAGATCGCCGATCTTGCGGCAGATACGATATTTACTCTGTACGATAAGTACACGGATAGCGAAAAGAATATCGTATATACCGACGTACATCCCAAACTTAACGATAATAACGAATGGGTAGTTACCTTCACAGGGCTTGAACTCGACAAAGTATATTACGTTGAAGAAACCAAGTCGCCGGAGCTTTATGAGCGTAGTAAAAATGTCTATGTATTCAAGATAAGTAAGACCGGCGAGGTAAGCTACAAGCTGTTCGACGAGGACGACAGCGAGTATTCCGAGCCCGGCTTCAGACCCACATGTGAGAACGTGCTTAAACCGCAGCCGCAGCCGCAGGATATAACGTTTGAAAAGAAATTTGAGGGCGTTGATGACCTGTCTAAATTAGACGAGGCAACCATCAAAAATTTGACAAGCGCTGTATTCACGCTGACTAATGACAGCTCGATAGCTGACGTAAAGACAAAGTCGCCGGAAGTTAAGGACGACAGGTTTATAGTTACCTTTAGCGGTCTGGCGCTTAACACCTACTATACAATAACGGAAACTATTGCTCCTGACGGATATCAGCTGTTGGGTAAGACGATAAAAGTTTACATCAATCCGAATGGCGATGTGCGTTACTACAATGATGAGTCCGAGGATTATGTTGATATCAATATAGATATTATCAACCTTAAGAAGCAGGAGCAGCCTGAACCGGAAACCTCTAAGCCCGAGACATCTGCACCGGAGACCTCCAAGCCCGAAACATCGGCACCGGAGACCTCCAAGCCCGAGACATCGGCACCGGAGACCTCCAAGCCCGAGACTTCGGCACCGGAAACCTCTAAGCCCGAGACATCGGCACCGGAGACCTCTAAGCCCGAGACATCTGCACCGGAGACCTCCAAGCCCGAGACTTCGGCACCGG
>CANRII010000053.1 GCA_947630685.1 uncultured Ruminiclostridium sp.
GCAGCAACGACACCGCTTACTCCATCGAGCTTTCAAAAGAGGCGGAAAACCTCGGCGCGGACGCACTTTTACAGGTCACTCCCTACTACAACAAGACCTCTCAAAAAGGACTTGTCGCGCACTTCTCCGCTATCGCTCACAGCGTAAAGCTGCCTATCATCCTTTACAATGTACCCAGCCGCACCGGTGTAAATATCGCGGTAGAGACCTATAAAGAACTGTCTAAGGTAGAAAACATCGTCGCGGCAAAAGAGGCAAGCGGCAGTATAAGCGCGGTAGCTTGGATAGCGGCGGAGACCGACCTTGATATATATTCCGGCAACGACGACCAGATAGTGCCTATCATGTCACTTGGCGGAAAGGGCGTTATTTCGGTGCTTGCAAACTGCCTTCCGAATGAAGTACATAATATCGCGGCATACTGTCTTGACGGAGATTATAAGAAAGCTGCCGAGTTACAGCTAAAGCTGCTGGAATTTACAAACCTCTTGTTTATCGACGTAAACCCCATTCCCGTAAAGGAAGCCATGAATATAATGGGACTTGACGTAGGCGAATGCAGGCTTCCTCTGGTACGAATGGAAGATGAAAAGATAGCAAAGCTGCTCGCGTCGATGGATAAGCTCGGTATTTCCGGAAAATACTCAAAGTAAAGGAATAACAGATGGTTAAAATTGCTGTTACCGGCGCGGCCGGTAAAATGGGAAGAACAATAAACGATATAGTTAAAACAAGGAACGACTGCGTAATTTCCGCCGGAATAGACATAACCGGCGAACAATACTCGGATTTCCCCGTAGTTAAAGAGGTATACGAGCTTGCCGAAAAGCCGGACGTCATAATCGACTTTTCCCATCCGTCGGCGCTGGACAGCCTGCTTGATTATTGCAAGATAAACAATGTGCCTGTCGTTATAGCTACCACCGGATACACCGACGAACAGATAAATCAGATAAAGTCGGCTGCCGCGCAGATACCGGTATTTTTCACTTTCAACCTTTCGCTTGGGATAAACCTGCTGGTAGACCTCGCAAAGCGCGCGGTAAAGGTGCTTGGCGGACAGTTTGATATCGAGATACTTGAAAAGCATCACAATCTCAAAAAGGACGCGCCGTCCGGTACCGCTATCATGATAGCCGAGGCTATCAATAACGAGCTTGACAACAAAATGCACTATGTATATGATCGTCACAGCGTAAGAAAACCGCGTGAAAATACCGAGATAGGCATACATTCCGTTCGCGGAGGCACAATAGTCGGAGAGCACGACGTTATCTTCGCCGGGCGCGACGAGGTTATAACCCTCTCCCACTCAGCCGGTTCAAAGCAGGTGTTCGCGGTAGGCGCGGTAAACGCTGCGATATATCTTAAAGGTAAACCCAGCGGGCTGTACGAAATGTCCGACCTGCTTTCTCAGTCATAAGAAAAGGAGTCAAACATGACCGAAATAAACACTTTTGACGGTTATTCCGCCGTTACATTTTCAGATATTCCCGCAAATATAGGGTTTGAAACTGCGGTACTTAAAGCGGTCGCACAGGCCGGAATAAATATAGATATGATCTCCCAGACCCCGCCCAGATCAGACAGGGTATCTTTCGGTTTCAGCTTCAGCGACGACGATATCCCTAACCTGCTTAAGATAATGGGCAAGATCACGCCGGAATCGGGAGTCACCCCGTTTGTTACCAGCGGTAACGTAAAGATACGCATATTAAGCGATGAGATGTGCGATCAGGCAGGATTTGCGGCAAAGGTATTCGGGCTTATAGACTCTGTTTCGGCAGAAGTGCTGATGATCTCCACCGGAAACGACGAAATATGTATGCTTGTGCCGGAAAGCTGCTGTGAGGATATACAACAGGCGCTTAATGAGCTTTGATTTTTAATTAAAAAGCATCGGCAGTTTTTGCCGGTGCTTTTAATATTATTGTGGGAGAAAATATGGTAAAGCTAGCAAGATTTCTTAAAAAATATAAGCTTCAGGTCATACTCGGACCGATATTTAAGCTGACCGAGGCCGTATTCGAGCTTATCGTGCCGTTAGTCATGGCGGGAATAATAGACAACGGTATCGCCGGCGGCGACGATGGCTATATATATAAAAACGGCGCGGTCATTGTTTTGCTCGGAGTATGCGGACTGGGCTTTGCGCTGATCTGCCAGTATATGGCGTCAAAGGCGTCGCAGGGCTTTGGCACCGAGCTGCGCCGCGAGCTTTTTTCACATATAAACAAGCTGTCGTATAAAGAGCTGGACGAGCTGGGCACTTCTTCCCTGATAACCCGCCTGACTTCGGACATAAATCAGCTGCAGGTAGCGGTCGCTATGCTGATACGCTTGGTGGTGAGAGCGCCGTTTCTTGTTATAGGCGCAACAGTAATGGCTTTTACTATAGACGTAAAGCTGTCGATGATATTCCTTGCGGCGATACCGCTTATCGCGATAACCTTGTGGCTGGTGACCAACAGGACTATCCCCTTTTACAGAAATATCCAAAAAAAGCTGGACAAGACCTCGCGCATCACCAGAGAAAATCTTATCGGCGCCCGCGCGGTGAGAGCGTTTGCAAAGCAGCAGCATGAGATAGACCGATTCGGTGAAAACGCCGACGATATAAATAAAACGGCAGTCCGCGCGGGAAAAATATCGGCGCTGCTCAACCCCGCTACGACTATTATATTAAATCTTGCGATAGTCGCGGTCATCTGGCTGGGAGGGTTTTCGGTAGACTCCGGAGAGCTTACACAGGGTGAGATAATCGCTTTGGTAAACTACATGAATCAAATACTGCTTGCGCTTATAGTCGTTTCCAACTTAGTCGTCATCTTCACAAAATCCGCCGCCAGCGCCGCCAGAGTAAACGAAGTGCTGGAAACCGAGCCGTCGGTAACGGACAGCGCCAAAGAAGATATCAAGTTTAATGAAAACGCCCCCGCTATAGAATTTGACAACGTATCCTTCAGCTATCACGATAACGCCGACCTTGCGCTTAAAAATATCAGCTTTACCGCAAAACGCGGCGAAACGATAGGTATAATAGGCGGTACCGGCAGCGGTAAAACGACTTTAATAAACATGATACCACGCTTTTACGACGTGACCGACGGCGCTGTTAAGGTAAACGGACACGACGTAAGAGAATATCCGTTCAGACAGTTAAGAAATCTTATAGGAATAGCGCCTCAGCGGGCGGCTCTGTTCAGCGGGTCGCTGCGCAGCAATATGCGATGGGGCAAAGACGATATTTCCGACGAGGAGATACACCGAGCTCTTAATATCGCGCAGGCGGAAGATTTTGTTATGCAAATGCCGGACAAAACGGACAGCATGATAATGCAGGAGGGTAAAAACCTTTCCGGCGGGCAAAAGCAAAGGCTCACTATAGCGCGGGCATTATGCCGCGATCCGGAAATACTCATCCTCGATGATAGCGCAAGTGCCCTTGATTATGCGACCGATTCGCATTTAAGGACCGCTATAAAAGAAAACTGCGCCGATATGACGGTCATAATTATTTCACAGCGTGCAAATACCGTAAAAGCGGCAGATAAAATAATCGTCATGAGCGACGGAGAGATGATAGGCATGGGAACGCACAGAGAGCTGCTCTCCTCCTGCGCCGAATACTGCGAGATATGTCTTTCTCAGTTCAGTGCCGACGAAATAGAAAAGGAGCTGCATGATGAACAACAATAAAAACAGCAGCTTTGCGGTACTGGTGCGGCTGCTTAAATTCACAAGACCTTATACGGTGTACCTTATATTCACGATAATCAGCGCGATAATCTCCGCCTGTGCAACGCTTTATGCGCCGGTGCTGATAGGACAGGCGGTAGACTGCATAATCTCCGCGGGCAACGTGGATTTTGAAAAGATACTGCCGATAATAATACAGCTTCTCTTTGTCGTTCTGGCGGGGGCGGTATTTCAGTGGTTCATGGGCTACAGCACAAATATCCTTACCCAGAATACGATTAGAGATCTGCGCACCGGCGCGTTCAATAAGATACAAAAAGCGCCGCTGAAATATATCGACTCTACCCCGCACGGTGAGATAATCTCGCGTGTAGTCACGGATATAGATACTATTTCCGACGGACTGCTGCAAGGCTTTCAGCAGCTTTTCACCGGAGTGGTAACTATCGTGGGGACGCTGTGCTTTATGCTTTCGATAAATGTTGCGATATCGCTGGTGGTCATACTGATAACCCCGCTTTCCCTGCTGGTCGCGTCTACTATAGCAAGGCTTTGCTCAAAAAAATTTAAGGAACAGGCAAAGCTGCGCGGCGACGTCACCGCACTGGCAGAGGAATATATAGGCAATCAAAAGACGGTAATAGCGTTCTCACAGGAAGAAAATAGTGAACAAAAATTTGAAGAACTGAATGCAAAGCTGTATAAGGTAGGCGTTAGAGCGCAGTTTTATTCCGCGCTTACCAATCCGTCAACACGCTTTGTAAACGGGCTGGTTTACGCCGGAGTAGGCATATTCGGAGCGATAAACGCGCTTACCCCCGGAGGAATAACGGTAGGTCAGCTTTCCTGCTTTTTAAGCTATGCCAATCAATACACAAAACCGTTTAATGAGATATCCGGCGTTATAGCGGAATTACAGTCGGCGTTTGCCAGCGCAAGGCGTGTATTCGAGCTTATAGATTCCGAAGATGAAAGCTCGGATGAAAACAACAAGGTACTCACAGATATTCAAGGCAACGTCAACATATCCGACGTTTGCTTTTCCTACGACCCGGCTGTTGAGCTTATAAAAGACCTTGACCTTTCGGTAAAAAAAGGTCAGCATATCGCTATAGTAGGGCCTACCGGATGTGGAAAAACTACCGTTATAAATTTGCTTATGCGGTTTTATGATACGGACAGCGGAAGTATCTCGGTAGACGGAAATTCCGTAAAAGATGTAACGCGCGATTCCCTGCGGCTGGGTTACGGAATGGTATTGCAGGAAACCTGGATATTCAAAGGTACTGTAAAGGAAAATATCGCCTACGGCAAGCCGGACGCCACCGATGAAGAGATAACAAAAGCGGCAAAGGCGGCTCATTGTCACGGCTTTATAAGAAGAATGAAAAACGGCTATGATACCGTGATAAGCGATGATTCGGGACTGTCGCAGGGACAAAAGCAGCTTTTGTGCATAGCGAGAGTCATGCTCACCATGCCGCCCATGCTGATACTCGACGAAGCTACCAGCAGTATAGATACCCGCACAGAGCTTAAAATACAAAACGCCTTTACCCAAATGACCGGCGGAAAGACCAGCTTTATAGTCGCTCACCGCCTTTCTACGATAAAGGAAGCGGACTGCATACTTGTGATGAACGCCGGAAAAATAGTTGAGATAGGAACGCATAAGGAGCTGCTTGCAAATAACGGATTTTATTTTGAGCTGTATAACAGTCAGTTCAAGCAAACATAAAATTCGGCTGAGATTTTATTTAATATTGACATTTTTCTTAAACTATTGTATAATTATTTTGTAAGCTTTTTTGCTGAGATCTTAAACTGTGATTCTTTTGAGGAGCATATATAATGAAAAAAATATTTGGAATAATTTTGGCTGTTTTAACCGCGGTCATCTTAGCGACTATCAGCGTATTTGCTTTCGACGGCAATGATTATGATTACGGCGGAGGCGGCGACTGGGGCGGAAACGACTGGGGCGGCGGAGGCGGCTATACATATGATAACGACGATTATTCCTCCGGCGGAAGCGGTACCGGATTAGGCATAGGCGGCGCTGCAGTCGTTGTTATAGTAATAGTTGTTATAATCATATTAAACAACAAAAACAAAAACGGCGGACAAAAGCAGGACGGCATGGTAGTATCCAGCCAGGGACGCGGCGTTATACTTCCTGACAGGACCGCTCAGATAGAGGGGATAATAAAGCAGACCGACCCGAATTTCTCCTCCGGCGATTTCATATCGTTTGCAAAAGAAGTATATATAGACATCGAAACCGCATGGTGCAAACGCGACCTCACACCTGTACGTCCCGTTATGCACGAAAACCTTTATAATACCACGGCAAGGCAGGTACAAAGCAAGATAGAGCAAGGCGTCATCTATCATTACGAAAGCATTGCGATAAACACCGCATATCTTACCTCTTATGCGAAGGACGCTCAGTTTGAGTACCTCACCTGCTACTTAAACGCCAGAATGATAGATTACCAGACCGACGAAAAGACCGGCAACATCATTCGCGGCGACAAAAATACCAGATGGGATATGCGCTATAAGATGAAGTTCGTGCGTTCCGCGGGCGTTCAGACCAAGGAAGAAGTATCCGCTGCAAACGGACACAATTGTCCCAACTGCGGCGCACCGCTTGAAATAACCTCCTCCGGCGTATGCGAATACTGCGGCTCGGTAGTTACTACAGGTCAGTACAGCTGGGTACTTACCGACTTTACTACGATACGCAACGATACCGTCGATGAAGGAATACAGGGAGTGTAAACCCGTAAATGAGTGATTTTTTTACCGGTCCGCTGTTTATCATACTTATCGTTATTGCAGTTATAATCGCGGCTGTATTCATCATAAAGGCATGGCTGAACAATAAAATGCGAAAGGTCGCCGGAATGTCCATGGGAGAGCTTGCCGGGCTTATCTCCCAAGGAATGAAAGAGGAATCCACCGTTCCCAAAGGGATCCATGACCTTTCTGCGGCATACGCTCCGGCGATAAACCGGGATTTTCCGGAGGTAGGGTACGCTACGATGGCCGCTATGGCTCAAAACGTCCTGATATCCTATCTTGAGGCGATAGAATCCGGCTCGACCTCAAAGCTTGATAAGCAAAAATGCGCTTCATCGCTTTTTAAGAAGGCTGAAAACATGATAATCGACCTTAACAGCAAAAACGAGAAAGAAAAGTATGACAATATAGATGTTCATAAATGTGCGATATCGTCATATAATAACCGGCAGAACGAAGCGACGGCTGTGTTTGAGATATCGGTCGGGTATGATTACTCGCTTATAAAAGGCGACAAAAACAGCACGCCGACAAAAGTTCAAGCCGCATATAAGATGATATTGACTTACAATCAATACGGACACGAGCAGGCAAACGAGACTGTATACACAAGCACCTGCCCTAACTGCGGCGCGCCTGTTGATATGCGGACAGGGATATGCAAATACTGCAACAGCTCATTTACCATTATTGCCGACCGCTTATGGCAAGTAACGGATATTGACCGGATAGGTTAATAATATATGAAAGGAAATAATAACTATGGGACTTATTAAAGCTGCTATCGGCTCTCTTTCGGGCACGCTCGGCGACACCTGGAAGGAAGCGATACACTGCCCTGCCATCGACAACACAATAGTTGTGGCAAACGGGGAAAAGATGCACGAGGGTTCCGCCCGCTCGAGCAACGTTAAAGGTTCTGATAACTACATCAGTAACGGTTCGGCTATCATGGTGGAGGAAAACACCTGTATGCTTACTATCGACAACGGAAAGATAACCAATGTCGTTACCGATCCGGGACGCTATGTGCTGGACAATTCCTCCGCGCCGTCGATATTTGCCGGACAGATAAAGGACTCCGCCAAGGAGCTTATCTCGCGTTTCACTTATGGCGGTACTCCCTCGGTCGAACAGAGGGTAATTTACATCAACCTGCAAAGACTGCCCGGTATCAAGTTCGGCACCGGAACGACTGTTCCCTACTTTGACCCGAAATACAACACTTCGATAGATCTGCGCTTTTACGGTACTTTTGAAATACAGATACCCGACGCAGAGGCTGCCGTTAAGTTCTACACTCAGGTAGTAAGCAAGGGCGTAAACTCCGGACGGACTACCGTAAATGATATTTTCGCCAACGAACAATATAAGACCGAGTTTATGCAGGGTCTTCTGGTCGCGCTCAACGGGCTTTCTGCCGAAAACTTCAGCTACAGCCAGATAACCAGCCAGCTTACCAATCTTACCGAAAAGGCAAGAGTTGCTACACTTGAGAAATGGGAAGAAAGAGGCTTTACGCTTACTAATATCGGCTTAGGCCCGGTAACTCTTGCAGACGAGAGCAAGGAGCTGCTTAAAGACCGTCTTAAAGCCGATACCATGCTCGATTCCGATGTACAGCGTGCGGTAATGACCGGTGCTGTCGCAAAGGGTATCGAGTCTGCCGGCGCTAACGAAAACGGCGCTATGATGGGCTTTATGGGTATGAATATGGCGATGAATGCCGGCGGCGGCATTCTCGGCGGTATGCCCGCGGCTACTCAGGCAAGCTCACAGTCCGGCGGCGGATGGACATGCACCGCTTGCGGCGCGACCGGAAATTCCGGCGCATTCTGTTCGGGATGCGGCGCAAAGAAACCCGAGCCGTGGACCTGCTCATGCGGAACGCAGAACACCGGAAAATTCTGCTCCCAGTGCGGAAAGAGCAAGGAGGGCGACGCTCCTGCCGCTCCCACTCCGGCTGAATGGACTTGTGAATGCGGAACTAAGAATACCGGCAAATTCTGCAGCAACTGCGGTAAATCCAAGCCCGCCGCTCCGAAAAAATATAAATGCGACAAGTGCGGCTGGACGCCGGAAGATCCGGAACATCCCCCGAAGTTCTGTCCTGAATGCGGCGATCCGTTCAACGACGACGATCTTCAGTAATAATTTTGTTAGGATCTTAATTTTAAGTAAATCGGCTCAAAACCCTGAGCCGATTTTCATAGTACAGTAAACGGAGGTTCTGTTATGGCTGAATGGCTGAAAAATGCGATTTTTTATGAAATATATCCCCAATCCTTTAACGACAGCAACGGGGACGGTATCGGAGATTTCGAAGGAATAATCCAAAAGCTCGACTATATCAAAGATATGGGCTTCAATGCGCTGTGGCTCAATCCCTGCTTTGATTCGCCTTTCGGGGACGCGGGATATGATGTGCGGGATTATCTGAAAACCGCGCCGAGATACGGAACGAACGACGATCTTAAAAAGCTGTTCGACGAGTGTCACAGCCGAAATATGCACATTATACTCGACTTAGTGCCGGGTCATACGTCTGTTGAGCATGAATGGTTCAAAGGATCCATGAAGCCGGAGAAAAACGAATACAGCGACCGTTACATATGGACAGACAGCGTATGGGAAGAGCCGGAGGGTCTGGGCTGCATAAGAGGCATATCCGACCGCGACGGCAGCGCCGCTGTAAACTTTTTCTCAATGCAGCCCGCGCTCAACTACGGTTATGCAAACCCCACAAAGCCGTATCAGCATAAGCCGACCGACCCCGCTCCGATGGCGACAAGACAGGCTGTAAAGGATATTATGAAATTCTGGCTGGATATGGGCTGCGACGGATTCAGAGTAGACATGGCGGGTTCGCTGGTAAAATGCGATCCGGAATACAAAGAGACCATAAAGCTTTGGCGGGATATAACCGGATATCTCAAGAGCTTTTATCCGCAGGCCGCCATGGTTTCGGAATGGGGCGAGCCGCAGTATTCTCTCGCCGGAGGATTTGACATGGACTTTTTGCTTCACTTCGGCCCTGAGGGATATACTTCCCTGTTCAGGAGCGAAAAGCCGTTTTTCTCAAAAAAAGCGCAGGGCACGCCGACAAAATTCTCCGAGCTGTATGACATTTCATATACCAGCGCTAAAAAGTACGGCGGATTGGTATGTATACCATCCGGCAATCACGATATGGACAGGCTCGCGCGGTTCAGAGATGAAGAAGAGCTGAAGTGCTGCTTTGCTTTCCTGCTTACCATGCCGGGCGCTCCGTTTATCTATTACGGCGATGAGATAGGTATGGAATATGTTGAAAACTTAGTTTCCAAAGAGGGCGGATACGGTCGTACAGGCTCACGCACTCCTATGCAATGGGACAGCGGCAAAAACGACGGATTTTCAGCGGCGGACAGCAAAAATTTATATCTGCCGCAAAGCAGCTCTCCCGATCGTCCGACTGTTGAAAAACAGCAGGCAGACCCCGATTCCCTGCTTAACGAGGTAAAAAAATTAACAGCGCTTAGGCATGCAAATCCCGCGCTGCAAAGCTATTCCGATTTTGAATTTGTTTACTGCCGCGATAACTGCTATCCGCTGATATACAGAAGATGGTGCGAGGGACAGAATATTCTCGTCTGTGTAAATCCCGCAGGCGAGGAACGCACAGTCACGCTTTCATTTGATATTAACGGCAAAATAATATATCATCTTAAAAAAGAGCCGGTAATAAACGGTAAAACGCTGACGCTTGCACCCTTGTCCGCTTGCTGTATCGAGCTTTGAAAGAAGTCGGTATATTTTCCGTTCCTATGAAGATAATAGTTAATGATAGTATTCTATCAATAAACCCGAAAGGACGGACAATATAATGTCTAAACAGAAAGCAAAGAACCAGAACAATCAGAATAATCAGAATAATCAGAACAACCAGGGCAGCAACAAAAACAACAATCAGAGCGAAAACAAGCAGGAAAGCAGATCCTCAAAAAACAATAGATCCGAAAACAACTGATAATAAGACCGACCGGGTGATGATCCGGTCGGTCGTGTTATTTTACATTTCAAATAATTCTCGCATCTCCTGAGAGAATTTCTGAGCGTCGGGATCGCTTATCTCGTTATGAAATTCCAACGTCTGACAAAAATCATCACATACGCATTTTATAAGTCCGTTAAGCTCAAATCCGCTGTCCTTAGGTGCAAAATCAATGTAAGAGCCGCCGGACATCGCTTCCTTTAGCCTTACCGTTTCTTTATTGCCGACGTTTGCCAGCTTATCGGCAAACCATATAGCCTCCTCGTTATTAAGGCTTATCGGCATAGACGCCGTCATCGAACCGAAAGTCACGGTTATTTTTACTATAGTATTGTCCGAATTGCGGTTGGTGCTCCGGCTAAGTATCTCAAGTGAAAATTTTTCTTTTTGTAAAGACGCCGTCTTTTCGGGACGTGGCTTTACTATGTATTTTGTTCTTGGCGCAGTTCTGCGCTTGACCGCGCGGTAACGCTTCTTAACTATACGGCGGTTCTTTCCGCGTTTGAGCGCATAATTCTTCTGCGCGTCATGATATACGTTCAGCAGATCGTTTGCAAGTCTTATCGCGCCGGAGCTTTTTATTGATTCTCTGGTGCGCTCGCCGAACTCCGCCAGCTCCTCCTTGGACATATCTCTTATCTTTATGAGCAGCTCATACATCTCGCTGCCGTTTTTGAAATTATATCCGTTTATTCCGTCTTTTACCTGTCCTTCGTTGAGCCGATCCGCCAGACTTACTACCGGCAAATGCATCGCCATGCCCTCCAGCATGGAAATAGAACAGGTATCGGACAGCGAGGTGGTGATATAAGCGTCACAGCAGCCGTAATGCGGTTTTAAGTCGTCATGGTCTACCCTGCCGGCAAATTTCACAATATCGGTCAGACCGTACCTTTTGACCTCGTCTACATGCTGTTCATACAGCGGACCTTCTCCTATGATATACAGCTTCAGCCTGTCGTCCGGCTTGACATGCTCCGACCAGTATTTAAGCATTAAGGAAACATTCTTCTCCTTGCCCAGCCTGCCGCAAAAGCAGAACACCGTATCATCGTCGTTAAAGCCTAAATTGTGTCTGAATTTAAGCCTTTCCTCGGGGTCGTCACCTGTCGGGTCAAATTTATCCAGTTCGACCGAATTGGGTATAACGTAAATCTTCTTCTTAACGCCGCATTTTCTGAAATACTCGGATACTTTCTGCGACGGGCCGGTTATCGCGCTGGCGGTCGAAGCGAGCATTTTCGCGTAAAAATGCGTTGCGGAAGTTACCAGCTTGCCCACGGCGGCTTTTTTTGCGACATAATATACATAATCGTCATACATAGTATGCAAAGTATATACCAGCGGGACGTTGAGCTGCTTTGCGATAAGAATACCGGAGATTCCCACGCCAAATTCATTATGTATATGTATTATATCCGGAGCAAAGCTCTTGATCTTCTCTAATCGTTCAATGCTTATCGGCGGCGCAACGTCGTAATTATAGATTTTCTTGACCTTTACCGCCGGGCAGTACATCACATCCTTTGAGATGACGTGATTACTAAAGCGCGAGTCGGCGGTCACCACCAGAACAGTATGTCCCAGCGCCTCCAGTCCGTCCTTAAGCGTTTTAACATGAGTGACAACACCGTTTATAGTCGGAAGATATGTTTCTGTAAATAAAGCTATTCTCATACTTTTTCCCTTTCCTGAAAAATCCAAACGCCCATTGCGTCGTTAATCAGTTTACTATAATTTTACACGATTTTAGGAAAAATAGCAAGTCCCTGTACGAAAAAATAATTATAATATTTTCTGTTTTTTTACTTGACATTTCGGCTTATTTAGTGTATAATATAATTCGTCACATCACAGGCCGCTGTGGTGGAACAGGCAGACACAAGGGACTTAAAATCCCTCGGTAGCGATACCGTATCGGTTCAAGTCCGATCAGCGGCACCAAGTAAATATTTTTGTCAGCCATGCAGAAATACCCAAGTGGTGAAGGGGCTCCCCTGCTAAGGGAGTAGGTCGGGAAACCGGCGCGAGGGTTCAAATCCCTCTTTCTGCGCCACCGGTACAGATCCGGTCAAAACGCGCTCCCCCAGCTAATGAGGGAGCGTTTTTCTATTCTTACTATTAAAGGAGTGATCAAATGAAGTGGACTAACGAAATAATAAAACAGATAGCCATGCAGCAGTCCGCAATAGACGCAAACTGCAGCGCGGAAGATTTTTGCAGCGATAAAAACATAATAACCATCTCAAAGGAAAACGCAGCGGCAAGAAAGTATCTGACGCTTCCCCACGTATGCAATTTGATCTCATACGGAAACAACATCGTTGCGGCCGTTACCGAAGAATATAAAGATATCGTTAAAGCATATATCGAGCGATACCCGGCAGAACATTGCTTTGAAACTCCTAACATGCACGTCCTGAACGACGAGTTCCAAAAGCTGGGATTTCGCGTCTGCTTTATGGCGGAATATTTTTTGCCGGATATTTCTTTAATTACCGATTTGACCTGCGGTTATGAGGTCAGGGTCTTATATCAAAAAGATTTTGCCGAATTATATACCGCCGAGTGGAGCAACGCATTATGCGAAAAACGCAAAGAGCTTGACGTCCTCGGCGTAGGAGCATACCACAATGAAAAGCTTATAGGATTAGCCGCTTGTTCCGCGGATTGTGAAACCATGTGGCAGATCGGAGTCGATGTGCTTTCTGAATATCGCAGGCAAGGAATAGCGTCCGCATTAACAAGTCGATTAGCGTCAGAAATATTAAAAAGAGATAAAGTTCCATTTTATTGCTGCGCGTGGTCGAATCTTAAATCTGCGAGAAACGCAATAAAAAGCGGATTTCGCCCCGCATGGGTAGAAATGACCGTAAGATCCGCCGCAGATGTAGATGAAATGAATAATAAACAGGTATAAAGCGGTGGTTTCCTCAAATCACCGCTTTTACAATTTCATATAACAAAAAATTTAATAAAAGCTATTGACAAATCGGAAAAAATGATATATAATCTGTATTAATAAAACTAATACAGATAACTATAAAATCTTCTATCATCTCACAAAAACTTCTTACAAACATATTTGAAAGGATCTGCCATGCTACTCTTTAACTGTCTTTTTACGCTTTTGCCATGCTGTTTTTACACTCCTACCATCAGAAAGCTATTCACCTCGGAAAATTTCAGAGCCGCCGTTTACCAAAACAGGTATCGCCTTATAACGCTGCTTATCCTTACAGTCGGCTTTGCCGTCAGGATATGGAATATAGGCGAGATACCCATGGGACTTAATCAGGACGAGGCGTCCGCGGGATATGACGCGTGGTCTATCCTGAATTACGGTATCGACCGAAACGGCTTTTTCCTGCCGGTACACCTTTTCGCTTGGGGCAGCGGTCAAAACGCGCTGTATTCCTATCTATGTATACCGTTTATTGCCGTACTCGGACTTTCCGCGTTTTCTATACGGCTGCCGATGGCGCTTATCGGCTGCGGTTCTCTGGTTGTTATGAAAAAGCTGCTTGACAACTTTGACAACGAGCGTCTTACGACGATAGGTACAGCGCTGCTTGCCGTAGCGCCGTGGCATATAATAAAAAGCCGTTGGGCGCTGGAAAGTAACCTGCTCCCCGATATGATACTGCTTGCCCTGCTGCTTATCTGCCTGGGTCTTAAAAGAAAAAGAATATATTTTTACGCAGGCTGCGCGGTCATGGGGCTTTCGGCTTATGCTTACGGCACCTCATACTTTTTCCTGCCGCTTTTCTTTATACTGTTTTTCGGTGTGCTGATAAAAACAAAAAAGCTGACGATAAAACGCGCTGTCTGCGGTACTGCGCTGGCGTTTGTCATAGCATTGCCGATAGTTCTGTTCGTTATTATAAATACCTTTGATCTGCCGTCGATAACAACACCGTTTTTCTCTATTCCAAAGCTGAATGAAGCACGGCAGGCTGCAATTCTCAAAAGTGATCTGCTCGGAAATTTCCTAAACTGCTTTTCCATGCTGCTAAAACAAAACGACAGTATGCCGTGGAACTCGATGAATTCTTTTTTCGGCACTATCTACATATTCTCCGCACCATTTGCTATTGTCGGAATAATAACGGCGCTGCGCCGAAAAGAAAAAAGCGCGGTTGCCTATGCATTCCTTTGCTGGCTTGCGGTATCCGTCACTATGATGTTTGTGATGAGTTCTAATATAAACCGCATGAACCTTATCTTTATACCGTTGATTTATTTCACAGCGCTCGGCATATATGCGCTTACCAAAAAGCGTATCATCAAGGCGGCGATAGGAATACTGTATACCGTTAGCTTTGCGGCGTTTGTTTTTTCTTATGCGGGAGCTTATCAACAGGAAATAGCAAAATCCTTTTCCTACGGATTCGGCGATGCGGTGAATTTTTCCGAAACGCTAGGCAAAAACGTCTGCCGTGTTACTCCGGATTCCGGTTCGACGTATATGCTGCTGCTTTTCTACACCGAAACTCCTCCTAACGAGTACCTTAAAACGCGGGTGGTCGAAAATCCCGGCAGCGCATTTGAAAACATAGTGTCCTTTGGAAAGTACCGCATAACCGATTCCCTGCCCGGCGATCTTGACGAAAGCACCTGCGCAATTGTTCCCGCCGAAGACGTCGAAGCGTTCCGAGCGGCGCAAAACGGAATAAAATCCGCCATATTCGGAAATTATGCCGTGGTTTGGCAATAACGGTAAATTTTATAAAAAGCATACGCGCATGATCTGCCTTTCTCTGTTAAAATTACAGGCGTGCGGAAACCGACTTCTGCCGAACTCCGCGCGCCTTTTAGCAAAATTTTTGAAAAAACACTTGACTTATTGTTAAATATGTGATAGAATATTAAAGTCATGGAAAGATGGCTGAGCTGGTCGAAGGCGCACGATTGGAAATCGTGTAACGGCTAATACCCGTTCGAGGGTTCGAATCCCTCTCTTTCCGCCAAACAAAGAAAAAACCGCTTAACAAAGCGGTTTTTTCTTTTGCGTACACGAGCTGTACACGAATTTTTCAATTAATTTACTGTTAAATTGCCAGTAATTTGCAATTACACCTTGATTAAGTCCTCTAATCGCATTCCTGCCGTGACCTGACCGTTTAATCCTATCACGATGTAATTTTTGGCTGCGCTCGTGCCTACCTGCTGGACGTCAAACACCGTATCGTATACCCAGCTTGACAGCCGCTCTCCGGAATAGGTCAATGCGCCGCTGCGCACTCGAACTCTATCACCTACTTTAAGCGCGGCGGGCGCGGTGGGTGTAGGCGTGGGCTTTACGGCGGGCTTGTCCGTCTTGCAGTCGGCGGCGTTTACCCAGCCTGTGCAATCGGCGCAGC
>CANRII010000054.1 GCA_947630685.1 uncultured Ruminiclostridium sp.
CTCGCCCTCGTTGACCTTTTTCTTTTTGGTGAGGAAGTCGACCGTGTAGCTTTTCTGAAGGAGCGCGTCGCCCTTGTGATTTTCCTGAACGGCTTTGCGGTCATCTCTTTTGAACTTAAATGCAACGCTGCCGGACAATCATATCAGGATGCGATATATCAATACCGCTTCAAACGCGACCCCAAAACTCGTCTGTTTCGCTTCAAAGCCGGAACAGTCGTCAACTTCGCTATGGATTTGAACGAGGTCTATATGGCAACTAAGTTGGACGGCGAGGCGACAGTATTCTTGCCTTTCAACATGGGCAACGGCACGGGCGTTGACGCAGGTGCGGGGAATCCGATTTTTGAGGATCGTTACAGCGTTTCGTATATGTGGGAAGATATTCTGACAAAGGATACAGTCCTGGATTTACTCTCGAAGTTTGTGTTCATAGAACGCAAAGAAGAATCGGATGAGCTTACCGGTAAGAAAAAGCATTTTGAAACGCTCATCTTCCCACGATATCATCAGCTTGACCTTATACGGAAGCTCCTTGCTTCAGTGACAGAACACGGCACAGAGTTGAACTATCTTGTTCAACATTCCGCAGGGTCAGGAAAGACCAACAGCATCGCTTGGCTGACATATCGGCTTGCCTCCCTGCATAATGCTGATAATAAGGTCATATTTGATAACATCATTATTGTGACTGACCGTGTTGTAGTTGACCGTCAGCTACAAAAGGCAATACTCGGGATGGATCATAAAGCGGGTTTGATTCGGGTCATGGACGACAAATGCACGTCTGCGGCTCTTGCCTATGAACTTACGCACAACACGAAAATCATTGCGACCACAATTCAAAAGTTTCCGTATATTGTTGATACAGTCGCCAATTTGCAGGACAAGCATTTTGCCGTCATAATTGACGAGGCCCATTCGTCTACCGCTGGAAAAGATATGCAAGCCGTCACGCAGGCTCTCGGATCGGGTTCGGCAGAATACGTCAATGCTGATGATTTGATTAACGATCAGATCGAAAAATCAGGCAAACAGCAAAATGTTAGTATGTTTGCTTTTACGGCAACATCAAAAGCCAAGACACTTCGGTTGTTTGGTCGCCTAAATACACATGGGCAGTATGAGGCTTTCCATCTGTATTCCATGAAGCAGGCCATCGAGGAAAAATATATTCTGGATGTGTTGCAGAACTTCACAGAATATAATACAATGCTTAGTCTCAACAAGGAAATCGAAGATGACCCGATGCTAAAAACTGACGATACAAAGCGCCAGATTGCCAGATTTATTGAGCTGCATGAGACGAATATCACGCAAAGAGTCGAAGTCATCGTTGAACATTTCCGTAATGTCGTCATGGGAGAACTAGGCGGCACGGCGAAAGCTATGGTCATAACAGCTTCTCGGCAGGCTGCTGTCAAATATCGTCAGGCGTTCGAGGAATATATAAAACGGAAAGGATATAAGGGAATCTCTGCGCTTGTAGCTTTTTCGGGTAAAGTAAATCTGGATGGTGACGATACAGAATACACGGAATCGGGAATGAATCAATTCAGCGAAGAACAGTTGCCGATAATGTTTGACAAGGACGAATACAACGTGCTGATTGTCGCCAACAAGTATCAAACGGGATTTGACCAGAAAAAGCTCTGTGCGCTGTATGTGCTGAAGAAGCTGAAAGGTGTAAATGCTGTGCAAACTTTTAGTCGTCTGAATCGTATTTGTCCGCCACATGACAAAAAGACTTTCATTCTGGATTTTGTCAACACATACGAGGAAGTGCAGAAATCCTTTGCACCGTTCTATACAACGACACTGCTATCAGGCAATTTGAATCCAAAGCATATATATGACTTAGAGGCAAAGCTGGATTCTTTTGCTGTACTCGACCCGTTGGATATTCAGGATTTTAACGACATCCTGTTTAAACAGCGGACAGGTAATGTTACACCTACGGAGCACAAGAAAATGATGTTCTGTCTGACAAGGGCAGAGAAAGCCGTCAAGCAATACGACGAGAAGCAGCAAAGAGAGATTCGTATTCGGATGCGTGGTTTTGTTCGATTTTACGAATTTTTACTTCAAGCAAGTTGCTTTAAGGATGAGGAACTACATAAGAAGTATATATTCCTTACATATTTGCTGCCCTATCTGGATGTTTCAGGTTCTGGAAGTGGTTTTGACCTTACAGGAAAGATAAAAGCCAGCCGGTTTGTCCAGAAAAAAGGCGAGACGCATAGCACTGAAAAACAAGTATCACAGCCCGTGATGATGTTGCCGAAAGCTGATGGATTTAATCTGACTGATGCCAAAAAGGATAGGTTGAGCCATATTATCAACGAAATCAATTCTCGTACTGGGAAAGTGTTTGATGTCGATGTTACCATGAAAGCGATGCTTCAGATTCGAGATATTCTTATGAAGTCCGATAAACTGAAAACCTCTGCAAAAAACAACAGCGAAAATGATTTTGAATTTTCATTTTATGATGACATCGACGATGCGCTGATAGCAGGATTGGAACAAAATCAAGACTTCTTTACGCTTCTTCTTAACAATGAGGAAATCAAGCGAGATGTCCTTGGCATCTTTGCCAGCGAGATTTATAAAAGTCTGAAACATGCCGAATAATGTTTTCAAGAAAAGGAATGCTTCACAGCGTCTAAAATGAGTTATTCTAACAAGAATGAGAGTTGAATTACTATCGAACAATAAATACCAATTAGTAGTCAATATTCCCCAATAAACAAAGCAAAAGCGAGTATGATCGTAAAAACATCATCCTCGCTTTCGTCATACTTTTTTCTTTCTGTTTGGAAAAGAGCTCTCCAACCACTCGATAAATTCATCGGTCGTGATCTTTCCGTCGGAGCATTCATCACGCTTAGTAACGGCGGCGTATTTCCATTTCTTAAAATCGGTCTCTTTGATTTGTTTTACCCGCACCCGCGCCGCATAGCGTTTGTAGTATTTGCTGTAGATAGGCAGCGCCTCGTTTCCGGCGTTTTTCTGCTTGTAATTTTCCTGCGCTGCGATGTCTTGACAATTGCGCTTTTCTCCCGGTGCGATGCGGGAGCAGTATCGCGTATCATAGTTTCCTTTCATGATGAAGTAATGATATGCGCCGTTGTTTCGTAGCAAAAATATTCCTCCACGATATCCTGTGTTTGATTATAGATTTTTTCCGGTTTAGAAATGCTTTCCGACCGCATGCACTATAAGAAATTTGACTTCTAAAAGCATTATTCATTAAAGAAATCATACGGCGAAAAAAGGAGTATGCACAAATGTACGACTGTAGAATTGGTTAAATTGCTAAAATTTTCATTTTCCTATTGACTTTTTATTCTCGAATGAGGTATAATATTATCAAAGATTAGTTACCCAATTGGGTAACATCTCAATTTATAAATATTTTCAGAAGGGGTAGTGAACAGATATGACGGATGAGAAGAAAATGGTAAATCCGGGTGAACGTTTGCTTTCTGAGATCACAAAACAAGGTATGAAGCAATCAGAGCTTGCTATTCGTACCGGAACCAGTCCTAAGCATATTTCTACTATAATCAGCGGTACAAAGGAAATATCTGCGTCTTTTGCTCGCAATCTCGACATAGCCCTTGGCGTAGAAAGCGGTACTTGGGCTAATATTAAGGCTCAATACGATGCTTATCTGGCTGATCTGGAAGAAAAGAACGGTATTACTGATGAAGAAACCGCTATATACAAGAAAATGAAAGATATTGTTGATTATTTTCTCAGCGTTAATATCATGCATAACAATTGCGGCATTCCGGAGAAAATTATTCAGCTGCGTAAGCTCTTATGCGTCACCAATCTGACAGTAATTCCGAAGATCACTTACAATGCCGCTTACAGAGCTCAGGTAACAACAAATACAGCTGTTGACCCGTATATCCTCTTTGCTTGGCAAAGATTGTGCGAGATACAGACGAGCGATGCAAAAATAAATAATTCGTTTGACAGCAAGAAACTTTCTGACAGCATACCGGAAATTAAAAAGCAGATGTTTGAAATCGACCCGAATACTATGATAAAAAATCTCAAATCTATCTTTGCAAAATGCGGTATTGCTTTTGAAGTCGTTCACCATTTCCGCGGTGCGCCTGTTCAGGGATTTATTAAAGAATCGGATAACGGCAGGGTCATTCTCTGTGTAACTATCCGTGGCAAGAGTGCCGATAGATTTTGGTTTTCATTATTTCACGAGGTCGGTCATTTGCTAAACGGCGATTTAAGCACGCGTTTTATTGATTTTAATACTGTAAAATCCGAAATGGAAGATAATGCAGATGCTTTTGCCCGTGATACGCTTATCGATCCCGATCACTACAAAAAGATGCTCAGATCAGGCGATTTACACGATTTAGATTATATCAAACAATTTGCTAAGCATGAGGGCGTTCCTTACTGGATAGTTATAGGGAGGCTGCACAGCGACGAGTGGCTCGATTGGAGCCGGTTTACCCACGAAATACCGAGGTTTGAGTGGGCGGATGAGAAAAAATAAGACAAGCGTTATTGAAAGGGGTGATGCCTTTGATTGTTTTAGTGTCTGACAAAGAAAACGCATTGTCAAGTTGCCGCTAACAACAAAACAATGCGCTTTAGGGAGTTATGATGTAATCATAACAGCTTTAATATATTATATCATAGCTTCCTTTACTTTGTCAATTCAAAATTAGTAAAAATTTATTGACGCTGTTTTAATCGGCAGAAAGGAGAAGCTATGACTTCTTTAGAGATGAGAAATGATCCTCTTTTTACGAGGAACGGTTTCAAGACTTATGGCAAGTGGGATATTCCTGTAATAAACAAACAGGATATTCCTCTTGACGATGTACGGCTTATTGCATATTCTGACACAAGGCAGAATGACAGAGCAGAGAATACTGCTTGCGGAGTACACTTTTTTATTGATGATTACCGCTTTGCGGGTATTTACAAAGATCCCGAAAAAAGTATCGCAAAACTATCGCAATATGCGTTCCTGCTTACTCCCGATTACTCAACTTATTCCGATATGAATTATTGGAGGCAGCTTGAAAGCGTCGCTCATAGTCGTTGGGTAGGAGCATATTGGCAAAGTATGGGACTGAAAGTAGTGCCCACTATGACATGGAGTGACAGCAGAAGCTACACTTTTTGTAACGACGGTGTTGAAAATGGCAGTGTTGTGGCAGTAGGCATGATCGGCTGCAAGCGTTCAAAAATTGAATTTCTGCGTGGATATAACAATATGCTTAAAACTGTTGAGCCAAGTGCTGTTATATGCTTCGGCGAACCATTCAAAGAAATGGATGGTAATCTCATTGTTGTGGACTACCTTAAATCAAGAAAGGTGGTGCGCTGATATGGGTGGAAGAGGAACTTATGCAGCAGGGAAACAGGTAGATTTCGTTTATGAAACCGATATGCATTATTCATTTGCACCAGACGGAAAACTTTATGACGTTAAGATTATCAAAGGCAAGGATGGTACAGGAAAGCACGGGCTACCTGAGTCATCACACTTGAGCGTGGCTTATCTAAAGCTGAATCCGGATGGAACATTCCATGAGATGCGTATCTATGATAAGAATCATTGTCTTCGCATGGAAATTGCTTATCATAATGAGCCACGTCTCGGAAAAGGGAAGATCCTCCATTATCATATGTATGATGAACGATTCAGCAAAAACTCAACAGGCGAATTTAGTCGTTCTCGCGCCGTTCGCATTACGAAAAGTATGTCTTTATACAAGGAGTACAAGAAATATTTCAGAGGTGTAACATTATGACAGCAGCGGAAAGAAAAAATTTTTGTGATGTTTTATATAGCGCACAAGAAATCATATTTACCTATCATGGTCGTAAATACTGCATTCAAGGATATCACGAGAATAATAAGGCACATATGTATCTCGCACAGTGGGAACCGGAATGCGATAACCCGATTATTTGGGAAGCTACCGATAGTCTAATGAGAAAATGCGGCGAACAGTTTCAACAAGCACAATTATTTGATGGCAAAACCTTTTGGGATGTTGAACCCGACATCGCTTGGGTCGATGAATAAGATAAACGGAAAAAGAAGTACATCTAAAATGACATGTTAGGAGTTTACGTAATAGCACTTTGGGGAAAGTTTCCGAGAGAACGTAAAATCGCGTCAAAATCTGCACCGCAGTAAACAAAGAAAAGCTGACATTGCAATTTACCATGTCAGCCTTTTGGTCGGGGTGACCGGATTCGAACCGACGACATCCAGTTCCCAAAACTGGCGCGCTACCAACTGCGCTACACCCCGATTGATATTTAATTTTAGTCGCTGCTATGGTCTGACATGTGGTCAAAAGCGATATTTGACCCGATTTTCAGAAAAGTGGATAGCCCGAAAATCAAGGCGTAGAGCGGGTTTTCGATGTTTTGCCGGTCACGCGGCTAAGACAAAGGTATGCGTTCCCAAAACTGGCGCGCTACCAACTGCGCTACACCCCGTTACTATTTCTGTAATCTTGCTATAATATTTTATCACAACGGCGCTGAGTTGTCAAGTGCGAGCCGCTCAGCGTAAGATGTTAAAAAGCCCGTTCAAGTTTTTTGCCTGAACGGGCTTTTTGGTTTTGCTTATTTTATTTTATTTTATCGGCTCAAAATCCGCGGCGCCGTGCTTGCACAGCGGGCAGATAAAGTCGTCGGGCAGCTCGTCGCCCTCGTAGATGTATCCGCAGATCTTGCAGACAAAGCCTTTTTTGCCCTCTGTTTGAGGCTTGGGCTTAACGTTTTGCTGGTAGTAGGTATAGGTCATGGTGTCCTTGTCGGAAATAACTCTCGCTTCGGTCACGCTGCAGATAAACATACCGTGTGTGCCAAGGTCAACATATTGCTCTACATTCAGCGATAAGAACGCGTTTATATATCTCGGCAGGAACACAAGCCCGTTATCGGAACGCAAAAGCTCGATGCCGCTGAACTTATCCGTTGTTCTTCCGCTTTGGAATCCGAAGGTTTCAAACACCTTGAACGGCGCTTCGGTGGAAAGGCAGCAGACGTTCATCTTGCCGGTCTGTTTGATAACATGATAAGAATAATTTTCCTTATTTATATTTACCGCCACGCGGTAAGGATTATCGGTAAGCTGCGTAACGGTGTTTACTATAAGTCCGTTATCCTTTGCGCCGTCGTTTGAGGTAACTACATAAAGTCCGTAGCCTATCTTGAACAGCGCGGACATATCCTGCTTGTTAGCGGTCTCGGTATGCTGGGCGATATAATCCTTGCAAAGCTCGTCCGCAAGCTCCTCTATCTGCTGACGGCTCTCGTCGCTAAGCGCGGAAAGCAGCTTGACGGTAGTATTTGCGTAGGTTATATTCTTGCAGGGCTCCAGCATTTTAAGCATAGTTTTAGCGGCAAGCGGCGCCCACGAGCCGTTTTCCATAAGCGCGACCGTGCGGTTCTGATAACCGCGCTCGGTCAGATGGTCGATAAAAGTCCTCATGAACGGGAAAATATCGGCGTTGTAAGTGGTGGTGGCAAGCACGAGCTTGTTGTATCTGAACGCGTCTTCCACCGCCTCCGCCATATCCTCGCGCGCAAGGTCGGTAACTACCACCTTAGGACAGCCCTTTGCGGCTAACTTTCCGGCAAGAAGCTGTACCGCCTCTTTAGTATGACCGTATACCGAGGTGTAGGCTATCATGATGCCCTCGCTTTCCGGACGGTAGGATGACCAGATATCATACAGGTTGATATAATGGGAAAGATCCTCTTTCAGCACCGGACCGTGGGTAGGGCAGATAGTCTGTATATCCAGCTCCGACGCTTTTTTAAGCAGACGCTGTACCTGCGCGCCGTATTTTCCTACTATGCCGATGTAGTACCTGCGCGCCTCGCAGTCCCATTCCTCTTCGACGTCTAAAGCGCCGAATTTTCCGAACCCGTCGGCGGAGAAAAGCACCTTGTCGCAGCTGTCATAGGTAACTATTACCTCCGGCCAATGTACCATCGGCGCGGTAATGAAAGTGAGCGTGTGCTTTCCTAAGCAAAGCGTGTCGCCCTCTCCTACCACTATGCGGCGGTCGGAATAATCCTTGCCGAAAAATTGTCCCATCATGGTAAACGCCTTTGCCGACGCGACTATCGTAGTATCGGGGTAGAGCTTCATAAAATTAGCGATGTTTCCGGCGTGGTCGGGCTCCATGTGCTGCACTATAAGATAGTCCGGCTTGCGCTGTCCGAGAGCCGCCGTGATATTGTCCAGCCACTCGTGAGCAAAACGCGCATCTACGGTGTCCATTATAGCTGTCTTATCGTCAAGTATAGCGTAGGAATTGTACGCCATGCCGTTCGGTACGATATACTGACCCTCGAAAAGGTCGATATCGTGGTCGTTTACTCCGATGTATTTAATGTCATCGGTTACTTTTATTTCCATGTTGATCCTCCTTGATTTTTTGTCTTTATTAATTATACAATGTTTTCCTTGATTTTTCAATAGTATTCGGAAAAATCAAAGAAAATCTATGGATTTTTCATGATTGAACGCTGATTTTCCAAAATCGGGAATCGCCGCTTTAGGGGTTGAAAATAAACAATATCTATGGTATAATTACTATATAGAATTTTATAACGTCTTAAGCCCTGTTAGCGAAAGGAAATCCGAGATGGATATCAATAGTGAATTCAGGATAAACGACATACCTTACCCCGACGCCTCCAAAGGTTATGAGCTTTTGCTTGACGGTGCGGGAAAATTCCGTATCGGGGTACTCGAAAACGGCATAACCGACGGAGCGGAGCAGGCGGTAATAAATGCGATACCGCGCGCGTTTAAGTTTTGCGGGGAAAGAGGGATACCCTACTACACGATGGCCCATGACCCGGAATCTTTTACCATGATAATGAACGGTATGCTTGCCGAGGAGTGGGATCAAAAAGGTATAGCGGTGATGGAATTTTATTTCACCGAGCTGTACCCGGACGAAGCGAGCGTAAAGGCGATAATAAACGAAAAGAAGAATCCCTCCGATAAGCTTATCTGTCACGTCTGCGGCGCGGACATGAGCCATTTGCAGGGCGGAGATCTATGCACGCAGTGCGGGACAAAGCTCGTCGGCAGGAGAAAGCAGCGTATCTGCGGCGTTTGCGGCGCGGATATGAGCGAGAACAGCGGCGATTTCTGCACCAAATGCGGCGCAAGACTGGACGGCGGCGCAAGGATCATCTGTCCGGTATGCGGCACGGATATGAGCGGGCATAGCGGAGATTTCTGCATCAGGTGCGGGGCAAGGCTGAACGGCGGCAAAAAGCTCATTTGTCCTTCATGCGGTGCGGATATGAGCGGGAAAACCGGAGATTTTTGCACCAAGTGCGGGGCAAAGCTGGTAAGATAAGGAGGCAATATGGGATTTTTAGATCAACTTATGGGCGGCGGCTCAAACGGACTTTCCACCGTTATCGAAATGCAGTCCCGCGTCAAGCCGGGAATAGCCTGCTTTGTTAGCTGCTGGATAGACGACGACCGCTGCAAGGCATGTCTTGCCGAGCAGCAGCCGATAGAACAGGGTATAAAAGAGCTCAGAGCTATCGAGAAAGTGATAGCATCCCCCGAACTTCTGACCGCAAACCGCATTGAGAAATGCTCATTGTGCGGAGCGCCTTACGAAAGCGGTCAAACACAGTGTCCGTATTGCGACCGGCCTTACCCGGAGGGAGCGCTTCCCGCAAATATGCCGAGCTCTGTAGGAGAATTGCGGCAGCTTGCCTTAAATAAAGCTACCGAGGTCTGGAAGCTGTACGTCCCGCTTTATAAAAAGCACCTTGACCGCCTTAAAAACGAAGGCAGCCTGCTTATAAAAATGTCGTACGGTATGGCGGGATCGCTTACCGCGCAGACTATGGCGATGTCGCCCGCGCAGCTTTTGCAGGGCGCGCAGAAATACAACGTAGAATTGTCGGATTATATGTGCGGAGTGATGAACGGCACGATGGAGGCCGTCTCGATGACGAACTTCAACCAGTCGATCAATCAGTATACCGAGCAGATGCGTGCCGCAAACGAAAAGCAGCGCCAGCGCGAGGAAGAAGCGTCAAGAAAGCAGTACGAGCTGAATGAGCGGCGTTTCCAGCAGCAGATGAGCATGGTGAATATGCGCACTCCGCAGTACGGCGGAGGAGGCTCGCGCACCTGCTATGACTGTACTTATTATTCCGCCGGCGCGGGAAGATGCGCAAGTACCGGTCAGACTACCTCGGCGGGAAATTCCTGCGGACGCTTTAAGTGGAAATAACGGTTATGTACGATACCCGAAAATACAAGCATCAAATATTCCCGTTCGGAGAGCGGCGGGTGATATGGTTCTTTGATGAAAACGAGCATAACGCCGCGCGGCTGCCGTCGGACAACTTATTTGTTGTAGATGGTAACGAAAATGTGTTATGGCAGCTTAAAGACGGCGTGGGAAGAGATAACGAGTGCTGCGTTCTTGCACGCAGGGACGGCGACAAGCTGTACTTTGCCACCTTTGCGGGACTTTCTGCGCGGCTGGATGTACAAGCGCTCACAATATCGGATAAACAGTTAAACAGATAGAGGTGATGTTATGGGTCTGGTAAAAGCGCTCACCAACAGCGTATTCTCATATATCGGAGATATGTGGGAGGATTACATATACTGCGATTCGCTGGATAACGACGTTTTGGTCAAAAAGGGCAAAAAAAGACAGTCCGGCGGCGCGGGCAATAACGCCGATGAGAACGTTATCACCAACGGCAGCCGTATCGCGGTAAACGCGGGGCAGACGCTTATAGTGGTAGAAAACGGTCAGATAATCGACTTTACCGCCGAGCAGGGCGGCTATGAGTATGTAAAAGGCGTAGAACCCACCATGTTTTGCGGCAGCTTCGGCGAGGATATGAAGGTCGGTATTGACAGAATAAAAACAAGGCTGAAATTCGGCGGCATACCGTCAAACGACCAGCGGGTGTACTTTGTCAATACCAAGGAGATACTGGACAACCGTTTCGGCTTCGGGGAAGTGCCCTACCGCGACAGCGAATTTGACCTTACGATACTTATACAGGGCTTCGGCGCGTTCAGCTTTCATATCACCGACCCGATACTGTTTTATGAAAACGTCTGCGGAAACGTAGCGGAGCAGTACAATAAGTCCACCATCATCGGACAGATGAAAGCGGAATTGCAAAACGAAATGCTGCCGGTCCTCGGAAAGCTCGCCAACAGCGGACTGCATTACGACCAATTGCCGCAGCATTCCGCCGATATACTCGATATACTGAAGGAGAATCTTTCCCATAAATGGAAAGAAGAACGCGGCATAGAGCTTATGACCGTGGTATTCACCAGCATTATACCCGACGATGACAGCATGGAAAAAGTACGGCAAATGCAGGAATCAAGGGTATATTCCGACAATAAAGCCATGCTCGGCGCGAGAGTCGGCGCTGCGTCCGCAAACGCGATGGAATCCGCGGCGGAAAATCCCGCAGGCGCGGCAAACGGCTTTATCGGAATGAACATGGCGAGAAATTCCGCGAATATCGACGTCGCGCAGCTTATGCAGGACGACGGCAGGCAGCAGCCCGCTTCGGGAGGAAATACCTGGACCTGCTCCTGCGGTATGGTAAACACTATGATGTTCTGTCCAAAATGCGGCAGCAAAAAGCCGGAGCCGAAAAAATGCCCGTCCTGCGGCTTTGAATTTCCTTTGGAGCTTTCCGCCATGAAATTCTGCCCCAGTTGCGGTAAGAATACCGAGGAATAAAGAATAGTTTATTGATATTATATACCGTCCTGCTTTGTCGGGACGGTTTTATTTATGTATATTCTTCCTTTTTCGAGGCACACTATCTGTAAATAAACAAACAGGAGGTCAGCATGACAAGTAAAGAACTGCTTTATATCGAAGACGCGCTGGGACATGAACAGTATTTTCAGACTAAGTGTCAGCAGACGGTGTCACAGCTTCAGGATGCGGAGCTAAAGATATGCGTACAGCAGATGCAGCAAAAGCATCAGCAGATTTTTCAGAGCTTTTACGGCTTGCTTTAATTAAGGAGGTATCGAAAATGGGAGACAGGGAGCTTATGGAGGATATCCTGCTGCTTGAAAAGGGCGTATGCGATCTGTATATGCACGGAGCGATAGAGTCGTCTACCGGAAACGTGCATCAGACGTTCAGCACCGCGCTGAATAATTCCCTTTGTATGCAGGATGACGTTTACGGCAAGATGACGCAAAAAGGCTGGTACAAGACGGATCAGGCGGAACAGAACAAGATAAACACTCTTAAAACAAAATTTGCTTCACAAAACTAACCAAAAACCTCGATGGGCTTACCCGTCGAGGCTTTTGTTATAACGTCCTGTTCATACTCCCGGTAAAATAACCGCCAAGATCCAGCGATACATAAGAAAATCCCAGCCCGCGCAATTTGTCGTTTATTTCGGCGGCATGTTTTGTTATTACGGAAAAATCCTCGGGCGGTACTTCTATCCGCGCCGAATTTCCGTGTATACGAACTCTCAGCTGCCGCAGACCGAGCCCCTTGATGAAATTTTCCGCCTCAGCTACCATTTTGAGCTTTTCTTTAGTTATCGTTTCACCGTAGACAAAGCGCGAGGCAAGGCAGGCAAAGGACGGCTTGTCCCAGGTGGAAAGCCCTGTTTCTTTTGAATACTGCCGTATCTCGGCCTTGCTTAAGCCGACTTCTAACAGCGGGCTTTTTACCCCGAGCTCCTTAACAGCCGCCATGCCCGGACGGTAATCGTGGGTATCGTCGGCGTTAGACCCCTCCAAAACATATTTTATACCGTTTTCCTTTGCGATCTCTATTATCTCGGAAAACAGCTTTCGCTTGCACAGATAGCAGCGGTTTTTCGGGTTTTGAGCAAAGCCCTCCACAGAAAATTCGTCATGCTCTATTATTATCTGCTTTATCCCTTCGGCTTTGCAGAGATCCACCGCCTGCTCAAATTCACCGCGCGGGAACATATCGGAATTTGCCGTTATCGCTATCACGTTTTCTTTAAGAACGTCATGTGCGGTTTTCAAAAGAAAGGTGGAATCCACCCCCGCCGAAAACGCCACCGCAGCGCTGCCGAGCTCTTTTAAGTATTTTTTAAGCTCTTCCTTTTTCAAATTAAGATCGTCCATGTCAGTCCTTTTCTTTAAGACAGCGTTCGGCTTTTTCTCGAACGGCGGATATTGTCATATCGTTTTCGTCCGCTGTTTTGGCAAGATCGTCGTATTCAAATTTGATACGGGACACGCCGTAACCTGACGATTTTTTATACCTTACCGTTCCAAGCTCTGTTTTGACTTCACCGCTGCTCCTGTCGAGCAGGTATCTGCGGCAGAGCTTTTCTCTTATACCTATCGTAGCGGTATGCTTAAATATCAGGGAAAGCATTTTATCTCGGTCGCTTTCGGCGCACAGCACGGTAAGAAGTATCCCGGGGCGGGATTTTTTCATGCCTATCGGTATTGTGAAAACGTCCTTTGCGTCCGCCTTTAACAGCTTTTCCATCGCGTAGCTTATCTCCTCTGCGGTCATATCGTCAAGGTTGCAGGAAAGCTCCAGTACGTCGTCATTTCCGCCTTTTGTTTCCCCCAGCATAACGCGCAGGCAGTTAGCGGCGGGGAAGTCCCTTTTGCCCATGCCGTAGCCTATATCGGATACCGACATTTTCGGCATATCCCCGAAGCTGTCAGCAAAATGACGTATCAGCGCCGCTCCGGTAGGGGTGCATAATTCGCCCTTTATCTCGCCGGAATATATCGGTATGCCTTTGAGTAAATGCGCGGTCGCAGGCGCGGGAACGGGCAATATCCCGTGCGCGCATTTTATCTGACCGCTGCCGGTGCAAACAGGGGATACCGCTACATAGTCGGGAGCTATTCGCTCGATCAGCATACATACCGCGACTATATCCGCTACCGCGTCCTTGTCGCCTACCTCGTGAAAATGTATCTGCCCCACCGGAACGTTATGCACTTTGCTTTCCGCCTCGGCTATCAAACGGTACACCGCCGCCGCGTCCTTTCTGACTTTATCCGACAAGGGAAGCGCGGACAAGGTCTTTTCTATTTCGACCATTCCGGTGTGGTGATGTTCATGATGATGTTCATGTTCGGGCTCATGCTCGTGATTGTGTTCGTGTTCATGTTCGTGCTCATGATGATGTTCATGTTCGGACTCATGCTCGTGATTGTGTTCGTGTTCATGATGATGCTCGTGTTCGTGGTGAGATTCACCCTCTTCCTCACCGTGTACGGTAACGGTGATATGCGTTCCGGTTATCCCGCATTTTATAGATTTGCTTTTTTGATATTTCACCCCGGGAATACCCAGCGCGTTAAGCTCGTTTATAAACTCGTCCGGGTCGGGCAGCAGCTCGATAAGCGCCGCTGTAAGCATATCTCCCGCCGCTCCCATAGAGCAGTCAAGGTAAAGCGTTTTCATCTGTCATTTCTCCTTTACGTCGGTGTGATTTATCATATTTGCAAGATACCCCGCGCCGAATCCGTTGTCGATATTGACCACCGAAACTCCCGCAGCGCAGGAATTAAGCATAGACAGCAGCGCGGACAGCCCGCCAAACGACGCGCCGTAGCCTACGCTGGTAGGAACGGCTATCACCGGACAGTCCGCCAACCCGCCTATAACGCTGGCAAGCGCGCCCTCCATGCCGGCTATCGCGATTATCACCGTCGCCGACATTATCTCCTCTTTATGGGAAAGCAATCGGTGCAGCCCCGCGACTCCGACGTCATACAGCCGTATCACCTCGCTGCCGAGCATAGCCGCGGTAACAGCCGCCTCTTCCGCTATCGGAATATCGCTTGTCCCGCCGGTAGCGACTACCACCTTTCCTATCCCGTCGGGGGCGGGTATCTCTCCTATAGTTCCTATCCTTGCTTCGGCGTGGTACTTAAGCGGGAGAGAGGACTGTATCTCATCTGCCTGAGCTTGGTCGAGCCGGGTAACGAGTATACGCTCCTGACCGTTTTTTTGCATAGTGCGGATTATCTCGGATATCTGCGCTGCGGTCTTTCCTGCGCCGTATATCACTTCCGCCGCGCCCTGGCGTATGCCGCGGTGCAGATCCACCTTTGCGCAGCCTATATCCTCGTACGGCTGAGTTTTTAACTTTAACAGCGCGTCCTCCACCGACATTGAGCCGTCTTTTACCGCATTTAAGATCTGCTTTGCTTCGCTGTTCATAAAATTCCTCCGTAAAACGCGGCCTTGTACCGTGAAATACAAGACCGCAGGCTTACTTTTTCTTTTTGAAAAGCGCGGCTTTGACCGCACCTTTGGGGTCTTTTATCAGCAGGATAACTATCCATATCACAAGCCCCAGCGCCACCGCCGATAATCCGAGAAAAGCGTCGTTGAGCATTTCGGCAGGCTTTGGAGAAAAATAATCAGCGCCCGCTTTTATATACTCCGCCACCGCGTCCACCAGCCACATAAGTGATGCGCCCCAGTAGATAAAGCACAGCACGCCGGTCATCATCTGACTTTCTCCGGCGTTTTTGTACCATACAGCCGTGCTTATCACAGCGGCAAAAACCGTTATAAGCAGCGTCATAGAGCTTATTCCTCTGCCTTTTCGCTTCTTTTTTCAAAGTAATGGGAAAGCGCCGCCATTCCGCCCCAGACAGCCGTGACCAGCGCCGCCATGCCTACGCCGACCGTCGCCATCTCTCCGAGCATTTCCATAGCGGCGGCAGGGTCGTTCGCCGCAGTAAGGAACGGAGCCCACGGCACTACC